>JBDSAK010000456.1:0-5221 GCA_039922195.1 Mycobacteriales bacterium | reverse complement strand
TGCCGCGCTAGCCGAGCGAGCGCTGTTGCCACGTCGATCCGCCATCGTTCGTGCGCCACAGCCGGCCTACACCGTCGATCCACGTCCCGACGGCTTTCGTGGTGAATGCGAGGAAGCGGTCGCTCTCCTGGCTCGCGCGCTCCGTCGTCAGTGCGCTCGCAAAGTTGCGCCCACCGTCGGTACTGAGCAGCAGTTGGACTGTGCTTCCCGAATCCGCGGAGACGACGATGTGGTTCGCGTCGCCGACCGCTACCCGGTTGGCGGAGCCGAACAGTGGAAGCGCCGATCCGAACGTCGCCGCAGCGTCGGTCGAGATGCGCAGCGTGTTGTTGTCGTTGTCCGGTGTGCTTAGCCGCCGCACGCACAGCATGACGAACGTCCCGTCGGCACCGATCGCGGCGTCGACCGCGTCAATCTCGTCCTGCGCGTTGGGTCCGACGGGGCTGCACGGATCCGGGCGCTGCGTCCAGGTCGCGCCGCGGTCGTGACTCACCACCATCCTCGTGTGCGCCTCCACGCCGCCAGCCCGGTTCAGGTAGACGAAGACGTAGACGTCGTCGCCGTGGCGCAGCAACCGCGCGCCGACGCCCTGCAACGGCGGTGTTTTCAGCGTCGTCCACGCGCTGGAATGCAACGGCGCCTTCTGCACGACGAACGTGCAGCCGGGCGGGCATCCCTCGGTAGTCGTCACGACGCGGATGACGTCACCGCCGGCCGGCTCGAGCGCTACTA
This sequence comes from Mycobacteriales bacterium, assembly GCA_039922195.1. Classification (GTDB taxonomy): domain Bacteria; phylum Actinomycetota; class Actinomycetes; order BP-191; family BP-191; genus JBDTYE01. Next base: position 4,489 of record JBDSAK010000456.1, on the reverse strand, counting down.
CCCCTCGTGTGTCCAGATCGAACCACGCGTGACCGCCGTCGCCGGTTCGCCAAAGTCCGCCGTTGACGACTGCAAAGCCGTCCATCGAGTTTGCAAAGCGAAGCAGTTGCGGGCACGTGCTTGCCGCTTGGATCGAAAGCTGGATGTCGATGTCGCGCAGGCATTCGCTGCGGCTTGGCGGTAGCGGCTTGGCCACCGCCCCCACGCGCTTCCAGCTGACGCCTCCGTCGGAGGTCATCAGCAGCGCGGTGCAAACCAAGCCTCCGGTGTCCGCCTGCGGCGGCCCGCAGTTCGCGGCCCCGAACGCCCACCCGACGTCGGCGCTGACGAAGGAGGCGTCGACCGGCTGGAGGTCAGCTACGACGAGCGGTCTTTCGTCGTCGTCGGTCGCGGACGCAATCGGAGACGACGGTGCGATCCCCGCCGACGACTGCACGGACGCGAGAGGCGGCGGCGAACCGACCTCGGATGAGGACGGCGAGTCGGCCGCGGTCGGCGACTGACTCGTGACGACACCGGGCGCCGACGTTGCCGGCACCGCTGGGTCTGCCGGGGCGTCGCCGCGGTCGCCGAACTGGGTGCTCGCCAGGACCGTCGCGACCACAGTGACCGCCACCAACCCTGCAGTACCTGTAACTCGCCGCCGAACGCGGCGCCGCATGCCTGCCGTGACGACTCTGACCGGATCCGGCGCGGGCGGGAGGTCGTGCGCGGGATCGTGCAGGCTCCGCCGTAGCTCCAGCTCTAGGTCGTCCACGTCGCCTCCTTGTCGCCCAGCTGTGCGCGCAACGACGCCAGCCCTTTCGCAGCTTGGCTCTTGACTGTTCCAGGCGAGCACCCGAGCACCCGCGCGATCTCGACCTCCGACAGGTCCTCGTAGTAGCGCAGGACGAGGACCGCTCGCTGCTTGCGCGCCAGTACGGCGAGCGCAAGCCACATGGCGTCGTCGGCATGAACCGCAGCGTCGGCGTACGGCGACTCCGGGGTTTTCGCGACCAGGCGCTCACGACGGCGGCGCCGCCAGACGCTGACATGCCGGTTCGCGATCGCCGCGCGCACGTAGGCCTCGGGGTTGTCGCGCCTGCTCACCCGCGACCAGGCCAGCCCGGTGCGCTCGAGCGCGTCCTGCACGAGATCGGCGGCGCTGTGCGGATCGCCGGTCAACACATGCGCATAGCGCAGCAGGGAGGCGTGCCGCGACCGCACGAACTCGTCGAACGTCGCCCGCGCCGCGTCCTCCATCTCCACCCTTCTGCCACGTGCGTCGTACCTACACGCCTGACGAGGCCCTTCGGTTGCCTCGCAGTGTGGCGTCCGTCGCACTTGTCGGCTACCGGGCATTTTCTGCTCCGGGCGGGCCTTACCTTGAGCAGATCAGCCCTCCCGCGGCAGAACAAAGGACAGCCCACATGCGCGTTCTGCTCGTCGGAGCCCCCGGCTCGGGCAAGGGCACCCAGGCCCAGCTGCTGTCCGCGCATTTCGGCGTACCCCACATCTCCAGCGGCCAGCTGCTGCGCGAGCACATGTCCCGCGGCACCGATGAGGGCCGCCAAGCCGCCGAACTCGTCGACGCCGGCGACCTCGTGCCTGACGAGCTGGTCGAGGCGATCCTGCGCGAGCCGGTACGGCGGGCGGCCGAGCAGGGCGGCTACATCCTCGACGGCTTCCCGCGCACACTGACCCAGGCGCAGCACGTGCAGCTTTCGCCCGACGGCGCGGACTTCGCGGTGCAAGCCGCGGTGCACCTCGATGTGGCACACGACGAGTTGGTACGCCGCCTACTCGCCCGCGCGCGCGGCGCCGACGACAACAAGCACGTGATCGAGCACCGGCTCGAAGTCTTCGAGAAGCACACCCGCCCGATGCTCGACTTCTTCGCCGAGCGCGGCGAACTGGTCACCGTCGCCGCCGCCCACGCCGTCGAAGAAGTCACGGCCTCCGTCGTACAGCAGCTGGAGCAAGCCCGCGCCCCCCGCTAGCACCCCCAGTCAGCGCCCAGCAATGCGCGCTTGCGCGGCCTGCCATACCGACTGGTCACCACGCGGTTCGTAACGCTGCACCGGCTGCGTGTCCCGGGTCAGCGCGCGCAGCACATCGAGACCACCGCTGAGCGCGCCAGCCGTGCGGGCCTGCACCAGCATGTTGCCGATCGCCGCAGCTTCGACCGGCCCGGCAAGCACGGGGATGCCACACGCGTCGGCGGTCAGCTGGCACAGCAACTCGTTGCGTACGCCGCCACCGACGATGTGCACCACCTCGACCTGATGACCGGAGAGCTCGCAGGCAGTTCGGACTGCCTTTCGGTATGCCAGCGCGAGACTGTCGACGACACACCGGACGACGGCCGCGGGTGTCTCGGGAGCCCGCTGTCCGGTTGCTGCGCAGGCCGCCGCGATGCGGCCCGGCATGTCACCGAACGGCAGAAAGGCCGGATCGTCGGCGTCGACCACCGCAGCCAGCGCCGGCAGCTCGGCGGCCTCGCGAAGCAACTCCGGTAGCTCCACGAGCTGACCGGCCGAACGCCACACTCGGATGCACTGCTGCAGCAGCCAGAGGCCCATCACATTGCGCAGGTACCGGGTGGTCCCGTCGACGCCCGCTTCGTTGGTGAAGTTTGCCGCCTGGCTCGCCGCGGTCAGCACCGGGGTCTGAAGTTCGACGCCGACGAGCGACCAGGTCCCGCAGGAGATGTAGGCGAAGCGCTCTCCGTCCGCCGGTACGCCGACAACCGCGGATGCGGTGTCATGCGATCCGACCGCCGTGACCCGCACCTGTGCGGACAACCCGGTCTGGTCGAGCACGGCAGGCAGCAGCCGGCCGGCCGGCGAGCCGGGTTCGCGCAGCGGCGGGAACATGCTGAGGGGCAGCCCAAGCCGCTCGATCAACGACGTTGACCAGGTGCGCTCGCGGACGTCGTACAACTGCGTCGTCGACGCATTGGTCACCTCAGCGCCGATCTCACCGGTGAGCCAGTAGGCAATCAGGTCCGGGACCATCAGCATCGTGGCCGCCCTCGACAGGGCTCCGGTTTCCAGGTCGGCCATCAACTGGTAGACCGTGTTGAACGGCAGTTGCTGCAAACCCGTGATGGCATACAGCTCGTCGTTCGTCACGAGGGCCGCAACCCGTTGCCTGGCCGATAGCGTGCGATCGTCCCGGTAGTGCACGGGATCGTCGATCAGCTGCCCGGCGTCGTCGAGCAGCCCGTAGTCGACCGCCCACGAGTCGATGCCGACGCTGTCGAGGCCGTCCGCGCGGCGGCCCGCAACGGACAAGCCGTCGAGGATCCCCCGATAGAGCCGCTGGACATCCCAGCGAAGCAGGTCGCGCTGGATGGGCTCGTTCGCGAAGCGGTTGACCTCCTCGATTTCGAGTACGCCGTCGCCGACGCGACCGAGCATGACGCGGCCACTCGATGCGCCCAGGTCGACAGCCGCGAGGTTCGCCCGCGTCATCGGCGGACCTTCACCGCAGGAACGCTGCCGCGACACCAGCGTCGACCGGGATGTGCAGGCCGGTGGTGTGCGAGAGATCGCCGCCGACAAGCACGAACACCGCATTCGCAATGTTCTCCGGGAGCACCTCGCGCTTGAGCAGTGTGCGCTTGGCGTAGTAGGCGCCGAGTTCCTCTTCGGGTACGCCGTAGACCGCAGCGCGCTGTGCTCCCCAGCCGGCCGCGAAGATTCCCGACCCGCGCACGACGCCGTCCGGGTTCACGCCGTTGACCCGGATCCCGAACTCCCCGAGCTCGGCTGCCAGCAGCCGCACCTGGTGTGCCTGATCGGCCTTCGTGGCGCCGTACGCGACGTTGTTGGGCCCGGCGAAGACCGAGTTCTTACTGGTGATGTAGACGATGTCGCCACCGAGCTGCTGCTCGATCATCAGCCGCGCCGCAGAGCGCGAAACGAGAAACGAGCCGCGCGCCATCACGTCGTGCTGCAGATCCCAGTCGTCGACGGTTGTGTCGAGCAGGCTCTTGGAGATCGACAGCCCGGCGTTGTTGACGACGAGATCGATGCCGCCGAACGCAAGCGCACCCGCCGCGAACGCCGCCGCAATCTGTTCCTCACTGGTCACGTCGACCGTCGATGCGACAGCGATGTCGCTGTTGCCGAGCTCCGCCGCGACAGTCGATGCCGCCGCGGCGTCGCGGTCCGCGACGACGACGCATGCGCCCTCCGCGGCCAGCCGGTGCGCGATGGCGCGACCAATGCCGGAACCCCCACCGGTGACCAGCGCGACCCGGCCGGCGAGCGGCTTAGGCTTGGGCATCCGGGACAGCTTCAACTCCTCGAGCACCCAGTACTCGATGCGGAACTTCTCGGCCTCGTCGATGGGCGAGTACGTCGAGATGCCCTCTGCGCCGCGCATCACATTGATGGCGTTGATGTAGAACTCGCCCGCAACCCGCGCGGTCTGCTTGTTCGCGCCGTATGAGAACATGCCCACGCCCGGGATCAGCACGATCGCCGGGTCGGCTCCGCGCAGC
>JBDSAK010000455.1:0-5932 GCA_039922195.1 Mycobacteriales bacterium | reverse complement strand
CCAGGTGTTGGTGACTGAAGAGCGCATGCGTGTCCCATCTGAACGGCGGCAAGAGCATGCTTATCGGCGTAACGCTCCGGCTTCTTGATCACGCGGGCGTGGCTCGGTCACGACGATCGCACGCTATCGGGCTCGTTGCTGCGCACCGGACCGATGGTCGCAAGCCGGGCAAATCCGGACAGAAACATTGACCTTGCCCGTACATCTGGCGCAGGCTTCCGTCTGGCGAACGTCGGCCCGGATGACCCTCGTGAGGAAACATGACCTTGACCCAGTTGCACACACGCTCGAGAGCTGCCGGGGTTCTGGTTGCGCTCGCCCTGCTGTCACCGCTCGCCCTCGCGGCGGCCGCCGACGCCGCTCCGGGCGACCGCTCACCCCAGTCGACCGTCGAGCCGGTCATCGACGCCAACTTCGCGGACCCGGACCTCCTGCTCGTCGACGGCGTGTATCACGCGTACGCCACCAACTCCGACGGCGACAACATCCAGCACCAGACGTCGACCGACCTCGTCAACTGGACGCCGCAGCCCGATGCACTACCTGTGCTCGGCGCCTGGGTCGGCGAGTGCAGCTTCAGCCCCGGCGGCGAAACCGACCACTGCGTGTGGGCACCTGAGGTGTCGGCTGTCGAGGACGGTTACGCGATGTACTACACCGCGCACGACGAGGCGTCGGGGCGGCAGTGCATCGGCGCCGCCTTCTCCGCGACCCCCGACGGGCCGTTCGTCCCCGACGACGAGCCATTGGTCTGCCCCGTCGAACTGGGTGGCGCGATCGACGCGTCGACGTACGCGGAGAACGGTCAGCTCTACTTGTTGTGGAAGGCCGACGGCAACTGCTGCAGTCTTCCCTCGATCCTCTACATCCAGCCGCTCTCCGCGGACGGCACAACGCTGACCGGTCCGCCCGTCGAGCTGTTGCGGAACGACGCAGGTGATTCCGAACGCTTCGTCGTCGAGGCCCCGACGCTCATCAAGCACGACGGCACCTACTACCTCATCCACTCGGCGAACGACTTCTACGGCGGCAACTACCGCACGCAGTACGCCACGTCGTCGTCGCTGTTCGGGCCATACGTCGATCAGGGCGAGCTGCTGACGTCGGAGATGTTCCAGGGTCAGGTCGTCGGGCCGGGTGGGCAGGACGTCGTCGTCGGCCCCGACGGCGAGCTGTACATCGTCTTCCACGGCTGGGACGAGACGTTCACTTACCGCGCGATGTATGTCAGCAGGCTGGGCTTCGACGCCGACGGTGCGCTCAATGCCGCCCTGGCCGCCGACCTCTATGAAGCCGAGGACGGTGTCATCCGCAACGCGGGGGTGCGCCGCGACTTCACCGCGTCCGGCGGCGAAGTCGTCGGCGGGCTCGACTTCACCGACAGCTCGATCACCATCCGGGTGTACGCCGAGAAGTCGGGCCCCGCGATCCTGGGCATCCGTTACGCGAACGGATCGACCGACGGCGGGCAGGGTGTCGACGCGACGAGCGGACTGACGGTGAACGGAGCGCCGGCGGGAACGGTCACCTTGGGCTACACCACGTGGGGCAACTGGCAGGTCGAGGAAGTGCCGATCCAGCTGAAGAAGGGCTGGAACGAGGTCACACTGACCAAGCAGACGTACTACGCCGAGGTCGATGCGTTCTACCTGTACTACGGCCACGTCGACCGGGAACCCGCCGGCCCGCCGGCCAGCCCGGCCGACGCGGTGCGGTACGAGGCGGAGGACGGGCTCGTTGTGCACGCCCGCGACGACCTGTTCGACCCGAGCGCCTCCAACCAGCACAAGGTCGGGGGCCTCGATTTCCCGGACAGCTCGATCACCTGGAACGTGTGCGTCGAGCAGGCCGGCCCCGCCACCATCGCGATCCGGTATGCCAACGGCTCGGAGCGCGGCGGCTACTCGCTCGAAGCCGTGCACTCAGTAACCGTCAACGGCCGGGATGCGGGCCTGGTCGTCTACCCGCACACCCGCTGGGGCAACTGGCAGACGATCGAGCACGACGTCGTACTCGAGAAGGGCTGCAACACGATCACCCTGACCCGCGTCGCCTGGTACGCCGAGATCGACTTCATCGAGATCTACTAGCGGTCCGCGAGGAGCTCGACTACATACGCTCCGGGGCGGTAACGCCGAGCAGCGCCAGGCCGTTGGCCAGGACTGTGCGCGTCGCCTCGCAGAGGAGGAGGCGGGCGCGGGTCAGCGATTCGTCGTCCGGCGTCGGTACGGCATCTGAGCGCGGGAGCACCCGGCACGCGTCGTAGAAGCGGTGGTAGACGCCGGCGAGTTCCTCGAGGTAGCGGGCGACCCGATGCGGCTGCCGCAGCTCGGCGCCGGCGGCGACCACGCGGGGAAACTCGCCCAGCGACGCGAGCAGATCGTTCTCCCGCTCGTGCGCGAGGAGTGCCACATCGACAGCGGTTACATCACCGATCGAGATGCCGAGATCGCCCGCGTTGCGCAGCACTGATGCGATCCGCGCGTGCGCGTACTGCACGTAGAACACCGGATTGTCGTTGCTCTGCCGGGCCAGCAGATCGACGTCAAGGTCGATCATCGAGTCGGCCGAAGCGCGGGCCAGCGCGTAGCGCGCAGCGTCGACACCGACGGCGTCGACGAGATCCTCCATCGACACGACATTGCCCGCGCGCTTGCTCATCTTCATCGGGTGGCCGTCTTTGACGAGGTTGACCAGCTGACCGATGAGGATCTCGAGGTTCTGGTTCGGATCATCGCCGTACGCCGCGACCAGCGCCTTGTAGCGGCCAACATAACCGTGGTGGTCGGCACCGAGCATGATGACGACCTTGTCGAAGCCGCGCTCGCGCTTGTCGAGGTAGTAGGCGCAGTCAGCAGCGAAATAGGTCCAGTCGCCGTCGCTCTTGCGCAGCACCCGGTCCTTGTCATCGCCGAAGTCGGTAGTGCGCAGCCACGTCGCCCCGTCGGCGTCGTACACATGACCTTGGCTGGTCAGTCGCTCCAGCGCTGCGTCGAGCTCGCCCTTGTCGTGCAACGACTTCTCGTTGAAGAACACATCGAAGTGCACGCCGAAGCCGGCGAGCGATTCGCGGATCTGCGCGAACATCAGCTCGGTGCCCGACCTGCGGAAGACCTCGAGGGCTTCCTCCTCGGGCCGATCGAGTACGCCGGGCTGCGCCGTCACGATGTCGGACGCGATCTCGCTGACGTAGAGGCCGACGTACCCGCCTTCAGGCGTGGGAGCACCCGTCGCTGCCGCGTAGAGCGACCGGGCGAACCGGGTGATCTGCTCGCCCGCGTCGTTGAAGTAGTACTCCGTCGTGACGTCGGCGCCGCTCGCCCGCAGCAGCCGAGCCAAGGCGTCACCGACCGCCGCCCACCGGACGCCGCCGATGTGTATCGGCCCGGTGGGGTTGGCGCTGACGAACTCCAGGTTGATGCGCTGCCCCTTGGCCGATTCGTTGTTGCCGTACGCCGAACCCGCGGCGACGACGGTCCTGGCGAGTTCGCCCTGAGCCGCCTGGTCGAGCCGCAGGTTGAGGAAACCCGGTCCGGCGATATCGACGTCGGTGATTCCCGGTTGACGTTCGATCTCAATCTTGAGGATCGCGGCGACGTCGCGCGGCGGAAGCCCTGCGGCCTTCGCAAGCTGCAGAGCGAGATTGGTCGCGTAGTCCCCGTGATCGCGGTTCTTCGGCCGCTCGACGGTGATAGCGGTCGGCACGTCAACGACCAGCGCGCCGGAGTCCACGGCACGGCGTACGGCAGCACGAATCGATTCGGCGAGGTCTTCAGGGGTCACATCGGCGAGGCTATCGCAGCCGCCGAGCAGCGCCGTCAGGAGTATCGCCGGCCCAGGCGGCGACACCATCGAGCACGCCGAGTAGGCGGCGGCCATGCGCGGACAATCGAAGCTCCCCGCTCTCGGGCACCACCTCGACCACGTCGAGGCGCCGCAAGTCCTCGACGCGTTGCGACACGACACTGCTGTTGTACGTCGACAACCGCGAGACGAGTGCACGCTCACTGAGGGCAGCCGTCGCGAGTACGCCGACGACGTCGAGGGCCGCTCGGCGGGAGAGCACGTCGATGATCTTCGCGGCGCCGCTGACCGAGCCGGTCATTCGCCCGCGGCAAGCCGCCGTACGGTGTCGATCAATTCGTCCGGATCGAACGGTTTCGTCAGGTAGGCGTCGACGCCGATGCGGCTGCCCTTGCGCAGGTCGGCCTCCTGCGCTCGGGCGCTGAGGAGCACGACTTTGATGTGGGCAGTCTCGGGGTCAGCGCGCAGCTTCGCGGCGGCGTCCCAGCCATCGAGCCTGGGCATCATGATGTCGAGCGTGATCACCGCCGGCTGGAGCTCGCGAGCCTTCTCGATCGCGTCCTCACCGTCGGTTGCGGTGTAGACCTCGAAGCCTTCCAGCTCGAGGTTCACGCGGATCAGCTGCCGGATGACGTCGTCATCATCGACGACCAGGACGCGCCCGACGGTGTCGCTCACGTGTTTCCCTACTGCTCCGCGACGACGCTGCTGCCGACCGCTGCGCCGAGGTTATCGAATGGGGCGCGGGTCAGGCGGGCTGATAGCCTTTTCCCGCCCTGGCCCCCGTAGCTCAGGGGATAGAGCACCGCCCTCCGGAGGCGGTGGCGCAGGTTCGAATCCTGCCGGGGGCACAAAACGAAATGCGGCCTCTACCTGCACTGATGCGATTTCCGCTAGTCGGCGCATTCGCGCAATGTTGATCTTGCCACCATTTTGCGAACAGAGCGCGACGCCCACGCCTCCCCTTTTCGTAGCCCAAGCGCCTGACTTCGGACGCTGGCGTCTCACCCGGCGCGAGCGAGCCGGGCTGCTGCGGTGCGTGTCAGAACTGGTTTTTCACGGCGGTGGCGATGGCTGCTGCGAACCAGCCACCTCGTCTCCACCCGCTTTATGAGGAAGTCGGCAGGCCCCAGGCAAAGTGGTTGAGGTTGTACCCCGGAGCGCTGATCACCTCCACCTGGTGGGTGCCGTCGGCGTTCATAACGCAGAGTGCGTCGCCGCAGCCATACGCGATTCGCAGCCCGTCCGGTGAGTAGGCCGGCTTGAACGCTGGCGCATCCCCCGCCTTGCCCGCCAACGCGGTCGCGGACGACTCCGTTTTTCCGTACGGGACGTACTCAATGATCTCGGCATCGGCGCCACTGGCGTCCGTGAGGGTGTTGTAGACCACCCGACGCCCGTCGGGGCTCCAGTCGGGATGTTCGAGCTCCCGACGGTTGGAAGGCATCAGGCTGCGTTCGGCTCCCGACCTCAGATCGTGGATCCAGGGCTCGGATATCCCTTTGGAGAAGTCGCCGCGTAAGAACACCAGCAGGGACCCGTCTGGGGAAACTCGCGGCTCGTAGTCAAAGCCATCCGCCGGACCAATTCGCCCGGCGTTAGATCCGTCAGCGTCCATGCGCCACAGCGTGTGATTGTACGCAAACGCCAGCCAGGTCCCGTCCGGCGACCAGTCCGGGGTCCCCGTCTTCTCCATCTCGTCAGGCTTGGCGTATGACGTGAGGATGCGGAGGTCTGAGCCATCGGACGCGCTCGTGGCCACCTGCCACGAACCGTCGTCGAGGCGGATCCCAAAGGCCAGCCGGCGGCCGTCGCGGGAAACCCTCGGTCGCGAGATCTCGCAGTCAAGAACTTTTACCGGGTCTGAGCCATCTGGGTCTATGGAGTAGAGCGGCGCGATGACCTGTCCACCGATCTCGTCGTCAGCGACGATGGGCCCGAAGTAGATGCGACCCGTGGGATCGGCCACGCCCGCTCCATTGTCGCTCGGGGAGGTCAGGTCCGGTCCCTCTACGTTGCATACCGGCCCCGGCGCAGAGGGCGACACCGGCGAAGTGGGCGACGCCGACGGAGTCGGCGCCTGCTTCGCAGTGGAGCGATGGTTCGCCGCGCCACACCCAGACAGCAC
>JBDSAK010000454.1:0-3418 GCA_039922195.1 Mycobacteriales bacterium | reverse complement strand
TGCACGGGCTCAGCATGCCGATCAAGGATGCCAGCGCCCGCTCCGTGCAGCTGTCCGAAATATTCGGGCGCGGAGGGATGTTCGGGACGTTGTTCGCCGCACTGCTCGGCGCGATGTCGATCACGGGCGAGTTTCGCCACGGCACGATCCGCCCGACGTTCCTCCTCACGCCACAGCGCGGCCGCATCATCGCCGCGAAGGTCTGGGCGAGCATGCTGATCGGCGCCGCCTTCGGCCTGATCGCGATGACTTTCGCGGCCGGGGTGGGAAGCGCGGCCCTCGCATGGCGCGGCGTGAACGTCGAACTTGACGGCGGCGACTACGCGCTGCTGCTCACCGGCGGGGCCGCGGCCGCGGCGCTCTGGGCAGCGATCGGCGTCGGCGTCGGCACCATCGTGAGAAACCAGGTGCCGACCACGGTCGCCATCTGCACCTGGCTGCTGTTCGTCGAGGGCCTGCTCGCCGGCGACGCCGGCGTCATCGGCGACGCCAGCAAGTACTTGCCGGGCGCGCTGGGCAACGCGGCCAGCGGACAGGTTGAGCTCGTCGCACCCGTCCTCGGTGTGCTCCTGCTCGCGCTCTACGCGGCGGCGGCGGCCACGGCCGGTTGGAGAGCGACAACCCGCCGCGATGTCGCCTGACATCACCCGGAGCAAGAGTCGCGGTCCCGGATCGCGCCCCCCCGCCAACTGACCCAACCACAGCGTTTGTCCCCCGTGCCTGAGGAGGCCTTCATGTCCCGTGCCCCACGATCCTGGTCCCGGAGTTCGCGTGCGAGCGTACTCGTCGTCCTTGCCCTTACCGCGACGTTGGCGGCGTGCGGTGGTTCTGAGACGTCGACTGGTTCGTCCGGGTCGGCGAAGTCGAGCGGTTCGTCGGACGCTTCGTCGAACACGCAGGACACCGCCCAGGTGAAGCTCACGCAGTGCCTGCGTGAGCAGGGTGTGAACGTGCCCGACACGGCTGGGCACGGCGCGTTCGCGCAGCTGAGTCCCGCCGACCGCCGCAAACTGGAAGCCGCGCTGCAGGGACCGTGCCGCGAGTATCAGTCGTCGGCGTTCGGGGACAGCGCAGACCCCCAGAGCGAGGAGTTCCTCGACGCGCTCACGAAGTTCGCGGTGTGCATGCGTTCCAACGGCGTCGACGTCCCTGACCCGGTTGCCAGCGACCCGCAGGGACCGTTCGCCATCCTGCACGAGCTGGACCAGAGCGATCCCAAGATCGCCAAGGCCTCGTCGGCGTGTCAGGACAAGCTGCCCCAGCAGGCGCCGGCCGGCTGAATGATGGGAACGTTCAAGGCTGGTCGTGGACGGGCGTCGGTGGCGGCGGCGCTGGGGATCGTCATCGTCGCCGGCGCTGTGGTGTTCGTCGTCGGTGGCGGGTCGGGCGAGGATGGCGGCGCTGATGCCGTGGTCGGGTCGGTGTCGACGGCGACGACCGCGATCGAGCGCCGCGACCTCGTCGAGATCGAGACGGAGGATGGGACGCTCGGGTATGCCGACACGCGCAGCGTCGTCAACCGCCTGCCGGGGACCGTGACCTGGCTGCCGCCCGTCGGCAACGTCGTGCGGGCCGATCGAGTCCTGTACAAGGTCGACGATTCGCCGGTGATCCTGATGAGCGGCCGGGTGCCCGCCTATCGCGCGCTGGGGCCCGGGGTCTCGGCTGGCGCCGACGTGCGCCAGCTCGAGCAATCACTGCGCGCCACGGGCTATGACCCCGATCGCGACATCGAGATCGACCGCGCGTGGGACGGCGCGACGACCGCTGCCGTGAAGCGCTGGCAGCAGGCGCACGCGTTCTCCCGAACCGGGCAGATCGAGCTGGGTCGTTTGGTCTTCCTGCCGGGCGCACGTCGGGTCGCGTCGACCGACGCGACGCTCGGCGGCCCAGGCGGCGGCGCGCCGCCGAACGCCGGTGGTGGCGCCGACGGACGCGCAAGCGAGTCCGGCCCGCCGAGCGAGGGCGCGGCCGGCACCGTGCTGAGCACGACATCGACGCGGCGCTTGGTGACGGTCGACCTGGACACCACGAAGTCGGCGCTGGCGAAGCAGGGCGCACGCGTGACCGTCGAGCTTCCGTCCGGGCGGAAGGTGCGCGGGCGGATCTCGTCGGTCGGAAAGGTCGCGACCTCGACGTCAAGCCCGGATCAGTCGAGCGAGTCGTCATCGACATCGACCGCGACGATCGAGGTGACGATCAGGCTGTTCGCTGCCAGGACCGCGCTTGACCAAGCGCCGGTGAGCGTCCGCTTCGAGCGATCGCGCCGCAAGAACGTCCTGGCGATCCCGGTGACGGCATTGCTGGCCCGGCCCGGCGGGCAGTTCGCGTTGCAACTCGTGACAGCAGGGAAGCGTCGTGTCGTGGCGGTCAAGCCAGGGCTCTACACCAGCGGCTTCGTCGAGATCGCGGGCGCCGGCCTGCGGCCAGGTCAGCGCGTGACCAACGCAGCGGTGCAGTGATGGCGCTCCCGCTCGTCGACACGATCACCGATCGCGGTGCCACCAGCGACGTCCACGCGCTGCTCCTGCGCGGTGTCGTCAAGGAGTACGCGGGCGGCGTGCGCGCCCTCGCCGGTGTCGATCTTGCGATCGATCCCGGGGAGCTCCTGGCGATCGTCGGCCCGTCGGGCTCGGGGAAGACGACGCTGCTGCAGATCATGGGCACCCTGGATCGCCCGACCACCGGCGACGTGCAGTTCGACGGACGCGACGTCGCGGTAGCGAGTGACGAAGAGCTGTCCGCGCTGCGCGCGCACCGCATCGGCTTCGTCTTTCAGCAGTTCTACCTGATCGACGGCATCGCAGCGGTCGACAACGTCGCCAACGGAATGCTGTACACCGGCCTACCGGTCGGCGAGCGCCGCGAGCGCGCGCGGATCGCGCTGCAGCGCGTCGGGCTCGGCCACCGGTTGGAACATCGCGCCAACCAGATGTCCGGCGGCGAGCGTCAGCGCACCGCGATCGCGCGGGCGATCGCCGGCCGCCCAGCCGTCGTGTTCGCCGACGAGCCGACCGGCAACCTGGACTCCCGCACCGGTGCCGAGATCGTCGACCTGCTGCGCGAGCTCAACGCGGACGGGTCGACGCTCGTCGTGATCACCCACGACACCGAGCTCGCGCGGTCCTTCCCACGGCAGGTGCATATGCGAGACGGCGAGATCGTCAGCGACATCCTCGCTCCCCCGGCGGTCGGCACGTGAACGGCGCCGCTGACACCCTGATGCCATCGCGGCTGCTGCCCCGCGACGTGTTCGCGGTCGGGTCAAGCGGTCTGAGCAGCCGTCGGCTGCGGGCCGCCCTCAGCGCCCTGGGTGTCGCGATCGGCATCGCGTCGATGGTGGCCGTGCTCGGCATCTCGGCGTCCAGCCAAGCCGACCTGCTGCGCACGATCGACCGGCTCGGGACGAACCTGCTCA
>JBDSAK010000453.1:0-12207 GCA_039922195.1 Mycobacteriales bacterium | reverse complement strand
CGACGACGCCGTGGGTCCGCCGGCGGCAGCGAGGCCGGCGGTGAGTGCGAATGCCGCTGCCGAACCGGCGAGAGCGCGTCGTACGACGGGCCGCCTGCGCAGGAGGAGGGGTCGGTCGGCGGGCCCGGTGTCGCGCGGTCGGCGTACGCCGGCCGGTCGGCTCTGCGCCGGGGCGAAGGCTGCCGCCGCGAATACCGGCCAGCGCCGGCCCGAGCGCGCCGATGCGGGCGGGCCGAGCGACTCGCCGCCGGAAATGTCGCGCAGCCGGGCCATCAGGTCGGCGGAGGGCTGGGGGTCGGGCTGGTTGGCCAGCAGGGAGCGAAGTCGACGCTGGGAGTCGACCTCCGCGCGACATTCGGCGCACCGGGTGAGGTGCGCCAAGGCCTTGTCGCGGGCGTCGTGGGAGAGCGCGTTGTCGACGAGCGCAGCGCTCAGATCGCCGAGGTGCTGGTCGCTCATCGGGTGCCACCCGCGGGCGCCCGGTCGGACAAGGCGCGGCGCAACAACGCACGACCGCGGTGAATGCGGCTGCGCACGGTGCCCAGCTTGACGCCGAGCGTCGCCGAGATCTCGTCGTAGCTCAGGCCTTCGATGTCGCACAGCACGACGGCGGCGCGGAACTCCGGCGGCAACGAGTCGAGCGCGGCCTGGATGTCTGCATCGAGCATCCGGTCGTCGAGCAGGCGGCCGGGCTCCGGGGAGTTGCCGGGCACCCGCTCGGCATCGTCGGGCAGCGGCTCGAACCGCACCCGGGCCTTGCGGCGTACCTGGTCGAGGAAGAGGTTGGTCGTAATCCGGTGCAGCCAACCCTCGAAGGTGCCGGGGGTGTACGACGACAGGGAGCGGAAGACCCGGATGAAGACGTCCTGCGTCAGGTCCTCGGCCTCGTGCGGATTGCCGGTCAGCCGGTAGGCGAGCCGGTAGACGCGAGCGCTGTGCGTGCGGACGATCTCGTCCCACGTGGGCGGCGTCCAGACATCAGCAGCGACCGACGTGCCGTCGTCTGTCACCTGCCCACCTCCGGCCTGGAGCACCGCTGTCGCCATCATCAGGCGTGCTCTCCTTCAGTGCTAACCGAAACCGGGGGCAGTTTGCTTCCGCGCGGGGGTGCGCGTTCCGTACGACCAACGGACGGGCCGGGGGCGTGGTTCCCGTAGGCTCAGCGCGGACCGGACGGGGCAGCGCACGAGGAGGACCATGGGCAGCGTCGAGGCCAGCTGGGAGTACGCCGAGCGGTACGTCGCCGAGGACCCGGTCCTGATCGCCGCGCGGCAGCGCGCGGACGAAGCCGGCTGCGACTCGATCGGCGCGGGCACGGGCGCTGCTCTGCGCCTGCTCGCCGCCGCGATCGACGCCAAGGCGGTCATGGAGCTGGGCACCGGCACCGGCGTGTCCGGCACCTGGCTGCTGCGCGGAATGCGGCCCGACGGCGTACTGACGACTGTCGACATCGACGCCGAGCACCAGCGGCTGGCGCGGCAGACCTTCGACGCCGCGGGTTTCGCCGGCTCGCGGGTGCGGCTCATCAACGGCGCGGCTCTGGAGGTGCTCCCCCGATTCGCGGATGCGGCGTACGACCTGGTCTTCGTCGACGCCGCCCGCGGTGAGTGCTCGGACTACCTCGAAGAAGCGCTTCGCCTCCTGCGACCGGGCGGCGTCGTCGCATTCGGCGACGCGCTCGGCGGCGGCAAAGTCAGCGATGCCTCGGCCGGCGACAGCCGCACGCAATCACTGCGCCAGCTCGGCGTTCAGCTGCTCGAGGACGAGCGGCTCGTGCCGGCACTGCTGCCGGTCGGCGACGGACTGCTGGTCGTCGTACGCCGCTCAACCTGACTCCGCCTGACCGCACTCGCGTGGTCGGCACATTTCGGCACTTCTGTGCGTAGAGGCACGCGACACGCGCACCTCGTCGGCGCGTCGCCGACCCAACTGCACAGAAGTCGCCGTACGCCCGTGTCGAGCCTGCGCACCGCACGGATGTAGCCCGCGGCTCAGACGGAGAAGAAGTAGACCTTCGCGGCAAACTCCGCGCTGAACGCCATGATGACCGCGAGGTAGAGCATGCCGGTCGCGGCCCGGATCGACCCCTCGTGCACGAGCTTGTGCGTGAAGAACGCGAGCAGAGCGCACACCGCGACGAGACCGATCGCGAGATAGAGCTCGAGGTCGGACACCAGCAGCAACGCACTCGTCTGGAACGCCGACTCCGACGTCGGTCGTTCGCCTCGCCCGACGAGTGCGGAGACGATGCCCAGGCCGACGCTGATCGAGAACAGCAGCGATGCGGCCTTCATCGGATCGACCTTCAGCTTGCGGTCCACGAGGTACCAGTGGCCGAGGATCATGCCGTTCCACGTCGCACCGAGGAACGCGGCCCCGCACAGCATCGCGATGATGCCCTTCGCCGCCGTACCGCCGGTTCCGCGCAACAACGCGATGGCCACGATCGCCCAGATCCCGAGGGCGAGCGCGACCAGGCCAAGTGCCCGGCCGGCCGCCACGCGCTTGGCGATGAGCGCCGCCAGGAAGGCGGCAGACACGATGGCGAACAGGATCAGCGCGAGTCGCGCGGACGACGCCCGATCGCCGGAGCGGGACAGGCCGCTGCGCGCCGAAAGCAACGCAAGCAGCGAACAGACCGCGACGGTCGACGCGATCAGGACGAAGAACCCTCGCTTGACGACGCCCCACACCGGGGTCAGCCAGAGGAGCGCCAGCGCCCCGACCGCGATCTCCAGCAGGATGACGGCGAACACGCCGGCCGAACCCTGGAGCTCCGAGACGTCTGGTGCTGCTGCGGCGAGGGAGCGGAGAGCGGACACGAGGAGCCATGCTCGCACCGCGCCGGTCAGCTACGAAATCCGCCTGATCAAGGCGGCTGGGTCAGCGGATTGTTTCGAGCCAGGTGAGCAGGGTGCGTACGCCGTACCCCGTGCCGCCCTTGCAGATCTCGTCGTCATCCCCGTCGGCGCGGGCCGGGCCGGCGATGTCGAGGTGAGCCCACTTGCGCTTGCCGACGAACTCCCGCAGGAACAGCGCCGCGATGATCGACCCGCCCTGGATCTTGCCGTGGCCGATGTTGCGCAGATCGGCGACCTCGCTGTCGAGATCGGACCGGTAGTCCTCGACGATCGGCATCCGCCACAGCTTTTCGCCGGCGGCATCGGCCGCCTTCAGCAACGCATCGGCGAGCCGGTCGTCGTTGGCGAAAAGTCCGGCGCACTTGCGACCGAGAGCGATCGGCATTGCGCCGGTCAGGGTGGCCAGGTCGACGAGGAAGTCGGGCGCGAGTTCGGCGTCGGCGTACGCAAGGGCATCAGCGAGCACCAGACGACCCTCCGCGTCGGTGTTGAGCACCTCGACGGTCGTGCCGCCGTACTGACTGATGACGTCGCTGACGCGCTGAGCCGTGCCGGAGATCATGTTCTCGGCCGCGGCTACCAGCCCGGTGACGCGTACTGGTAACTCGAGGCGTGCAGCCGCCTCGAGCACGGCGATGACTGCGGCCCCTCCGCTCATGTCCGTCTTCATGGTGACCATGCCGTCGTTCGGCTTCAAGGACAGGCCACCGGAGTCGAACGTGATGCCCTTGCCGACGAGCACTACGTGGCTCCTGGCACCGGCCGGGGCGTACTCCATCTCGATCAGTCGCGGCCCTCGCGTCGAGCCCTGGCCCACGCCGACGATGCCGCCGAATCCTTGCGCGGCAAGCTCAGCCGGGCCGAGTACGGCGACGCGAATGCCGGCGCGCTTGCCGGCCGCGATGGCCGCGCGGGCCAGCCACTCGGGAGTCTTGTCGAGGCTCGGCGTGTTGACGAGATCGCGCGCGAGCGTGGTCGCGTCCACCCGCACCGCGGCGCGCTCCACAGCGGCGGGGGTTTCGGTTGCGGGCCGGCCGTCGATCACTGTGACGGAGACGAGAGTGGACGGCTTCGGGTCGGACTTGTACGACGTGAACTTGTACGCCGCCAAGCCGACGCCCTCGGCGAATGCGGACCGCTGGTCGGCGCTGGCGCCCGCGCTGATGGTCGTCGCTACGCTGGCGGCGGATCCGACGCGCCGGGCGAGCTGAGCGCCTGCCTTGCGGAAGTCGGCGCTCGTCAACGCGGCTCGATCGCCCATCCCGACGAGCAGGAGCGCGCCCGCAGGAATCCGGCCGTGCGAGGGCAGGCTGTGGAACTCCCCGGCCTCACCCTTCGCCTTCTCCTTCGCGAGGAAAGCCTCCAGATCGATGTCGAGCGCGTCGGCGAGCCGCACCGCCTCGGGGCTCGGCGCCGGTCCGGCGTACACCGGCACCGCGAGCAGGTCGTCGGTGCGGGTGAGCAGGTCAGCGCCGGTCAGGACGGACAGGGTGACGGGCATGCAGTGCCTTCCTTTGCTGAGCCTGCGGCGATCCTACGCAGCGGGCGCCGGCGACACCCTCATGATCAAGGCCCCGCCCTCCCGGATGGACCGGGATGGCGGGGCCTTGATCACTGACCGACTGTCATGCTCTGCTGCGGGCTAGACCGCCTTGAGCGCGTCCCCGAGATCGGACGCCTCGTCGGGGGTGAGTTCGACGACCAAGCGGCCACCGCCTTCGAGCGGCACGCGCATGACGATGCCGCGGCCCTCCTTGGTGACCTCCAACGGACCGTCTCCGGTCCGTGGCTTCATCGCCGCCATGATGGGCTCCCCTCACTGATCTGTCTCAGGTAGTGCCAGGCGGCGCGCCATCGCGTCGCCTGCGTCAAACAGGCTGAACTCCGATTCTCCCCTATCCGGCCCACGGACGGAAAGCCACGCCCCTCGGCCCGCCCCCCTCAGCGGCATACTGGCGGTGTGCCGGAACCCGTTCTGTACGCCGTCGACACCGGCGTCGCGACGATCACGTTCAACCGCCCGGGCGCTCTCAACGCGGCGGACGCAGCGGTCAAGGACGCCTTCCTGTCCTGCCTGCACCGGGCTGAGGCGAGCGAAGAGGTGCGGGCGGTGCTGCTGACCGGCGCCGGGCGGGCGTTCTGCGTGGGGCAGGACCTGCGCGAACTCCAGCCGCTGTACGACGCCCCGGAAGCCGACCTGAGCGACGTCGTCGCCCGCTTCAACCTCTGCACGCTGGCCCTCGCCGCGCTCACCAAGCCAACCGTCGCGGTGATCAACGGCGCGGCGGCCGGCGCCGGTGCCTCGTTCGCCTTCGCCTGCGACTTCCGCCTGATGGCGGACACCGCCACGATCTCCCTCGCCTTTGCCGCGATCGGCCTGGTGCCCGACAGCGGCGCGTCCTGGACGTTGCCCCGGCTCGTCGGCTATCCGAAGGCGCTCGAGCTGCTGACCCATCCGCGGCAGATCTCGGCGGCTGAGTCACTCGAACTCGGCCTGGTGACGGCCGTCGTGCCGGCGGACGCGCTGGCTGCGGAGGCGTCGGCCTACGGCGCACAACTGGCGGCCGGCCCCACCCGCGGCTTCGCATTGACCAAGCAGGCGCTCATGTCCGGCCAGGAAACGTGCTTCGCCGACGCGCTGAAGCTCGAGGCGAAGTTGCAGGTCGAGGCGGGGAAGACGGCGGACCACCGGAACGCGGTCACGGCGTTCCTGAAGAAGCAGAAACCGACGTTCGAAGGCCGCTAGCCCGGCAGCGCCCTGGTCGTTGGAGCGTGGCCCGGCGCCCACCGGGCGAACTTCCGCAGGCTGTACGCAATTCCGGCGACGAAAAGCGGTCGAACGATACGGAAGCCGAGCTCGCCGACAATGCCGAGCGGCAGGATCAACCATTCGCTCCAGATGAACCGGGTGCGCCCGTCGGGCAACTCCTCCAGCTCGAACGCCGCCGATCCGCGCACGAGCCGACCGGTATGGAGCACTTCGGCTCGTCGCAACGGCTGCCAGTCCGTGATCGTCATCGTGTCCAGGAAGCCGAGCGGGCGCTTGCCGGTGTAGGCCTCGAGCTTCTCGCCCGCGCCGTGGCCACCGCGCACCTCGGTGAGAAGCATCCATTCCCCCTGACGGTCCCAGTCGACCAGCGCATTCCAGACCCGGTCTCGTGGCGCGTCGATGTCGACCGTCATCGTGAGCTCAGGCATGCGACTCAGGCGTAGCGGGTGTCGTGACGCTTTCCCCTGGATCCATCTCGTCCCGGTCCTCGTCCATCTCGGGGTACTTGGCCATGTCGTCATACCCTGCAGCGTCGTCATACCCCGCAGCGTCGTCGTATCCCGTCGCGTCGTCGTACCCCGCTGCGTCCTCGTACACGGCGATGTCGCTGGCGCGCAGCCGCGCGATCTCCGCGTCACGCGCCGCCAGCTCGTCTCGGAGGCGGCCGAGCGCCTCGTCGACCTCGCCCATTCGATAGCCGCGCGGCGCCATCGAGAAGCGCACCGCGTCGACATCCGCTGGTGTCATCGGGCCGTCGACCGGCAATCCGGTATCGGGCAGATCGCGCCGGACGTCGGGCATCCCGGCGTCGGCGTTCGCTACGGCGACGGCAACGCCGATCAGGACGAGGGCGACAACCGCCATCATCACGAGGAGATTCACGAGCGATTCACGAGCGGGTGCGCCCTTCGACTGTGGCCTGTTCGCCCGTCATCGTGTCACGACGGCGCGCACCCCGTTACTGTGCGCGCGGGGTCCCCGTCGGCGGGAGGAGTGGGCGTGTCGCTTCGTCTCGGTAGCCGCACGTTCGCCGACCACGAGCTCCTGGTGATGGCGATTGTCAACCGGACGCCCGACTCCTTCTTCGACAAGGGCGCGACCTTCGCGCTGGACGCCGCGCTCGAACGCGTTGACCAGGCGATCGACGAAGGCGCCGACATCATCGACATCGGCGGAGTGAAGGCCGGTCCCGGTGATGCGGTCGACGCTGACGAGGAGCTGCGGCGTACGGCGGACCTGGTTGCTGCCATCCGTGAGCGGCACCCTGACGTCGTCATCAGCGTCGACACCTGGCGCGCGGCGGTAGCCGACGCCGTGTGCGCGATCGGCTGCGACCTGATCAACGACGCGTGGGGCGGCACCGAACCGGGGATCTTCGCGGTGGCCGCGAAGCACGGCGTCGGAATCGTCTGCACGCACGCCGGGGGTCAGCAGCCGCGCACCAGGCCGCACCGCGTCGCGTACGACGACGTGATGCGCGATGTGATCTCGGTGACCGTCGGGCTCGCCGAGCAGGCGGTGGCCGCCGGGGTGCGCGGCGACGGCGTACTCATCGACCCCGGCCACGACTTCGGCAAGAACTCCCGCCACTCCCTGGAGGCAACCCGGCGCCTGCCCGAGATGGTCAAGACCGGCTGGCCGGTGCTCGTGTCGCTCTCGCGTAAGGACTTCATCGGCGAAGTGCTCGACCTAGCGCCGGATGACCGGCTCGAAGGCACGCTCGCAGCGACCGCCGTGTCGGCGTGGCTCGGCGCGCGCGTGTTCCGTGCGCACGACGTTGCGGCCACCCGCCGAGTACTCGATGTGGTGTCGGCGATCCGCGGCGACGCCGACCTCCGCGTCGCCCGCCGCGGCCTCGCGTGACCCCGATCACTTTGTCAACGTCGTAGGTGGAATCTCCGCGCAGATCCAGCTCAGGGTTTGTCGAAGCGAGCATCGGGAGGCGGCGGGCGGGAGAAGCGCGCAAACTGACCGCATGACGCAACGCGCACTGGTGACCGGAGCGACCGGATACATCGGCGGGCGGCTGGTTCCCGAGCTGCTGGCCGCGGGCTACGACGTGCGCTGCCTGGCGCGAGATCCGTCGCGACTGCGGGACCGGTCGTGGGCGAAGGACGTCGAGATCGTGAAGGGCGACGCAACCGACGCGGCCGCCGTTCACGCAGCTCTCAGCGGAGCGCACGTTGTCTACTACCTGATCCACTCGATGTGGTCGGGGTCCGGCTTCGAAGGCAAGGACGCCCAGGCTGCGCAGACCTTCGCCGACGGCTGCAAGGCTGCCGGCGTCGAGCGGATCGTGTATCTCGGTGGCCTCGCGGACGGCAAGGACGGAAGCGCGCTCTCCCCACATCTCAAGTCGCGGGCCGACGTCGGCGACATCCTGCTGGCGTCAGGCGTACCGACCGCTGTGCTGCAAGCCGCGGTGATCATGGGGTCGGGCTCGGTGTCGTTCGAGATGCTGCGCTATCTCACCGAGCGGCTGCCGGTGATGGTCACGCCGAAGTGGGTCACGACGCGCATCCAGCCCATCGCCGTCCGCGACGTTCTCCACTATCTGGTCGGGGCCGCAACGTTGCCGCCGGAGGTCAGCAGGCGCTTCGACATCGGCGGTCCGGATGTCCTTACCTACCAGGAGATGATGCAGCGGTACGCCGCCGGGTCAGGACTGCGAAAGCGCATCATCGTGCGTGTCCCCGTGCTCACCCCGTGGCTGTCGAGCCATTGGGTGCAGGTGGTCACGCCGGTGCCCAATGCGATCGCGCGACCGTTGGTCGAGTCGCTGCGCACCGAGGTCGTCTGCAGCGAGAAGGACATCGAGAACTGGGTGGCCGATCCCCCCGGCGGCCTGACCGGATTCGACCGCGCCGTCGCTCTTGCGTTGAAGAAAGTGAAGGACGCCGACGTCACGACCCGCTGGTCCAACGCCTCACTGCACGGTGCGCCGAGCGATCCGCTGCCCAGCGACCCCGACTGGTCCGGCGGCTCGCTGCACGTCGACGAGCGAGAAGTTCCCGTGACCGTCGACCCGGCTCGGTTGTGGCGGGTCATCGAGGGGATCGGCGGGGCCCGGGGCTGGTACTCGTTCCCGCTCGCCTGGGCCGTGCGGGGGTGGCTGGACGTACTCGTGGGCGGCGTCGGTCTCACCCGCGGGCGCCGCGACCCGGACCGGCTGCAAGTCGGCGACACCCTGGATTTCTGGCGGGTCGAGGACGTGCTGCCGGGACGGATGCTGCGGCTGCGCGCGGAGATGCGCCTGCCGGGACTGGCGTGGCTCGAACTCGGCGTCTCGACCAAGAACGGATCGACGTTGTACACCCAGCGGGCGATCTTCCAGCCGCGCGGCCTAGCCGGCCAGGCGTACTGGTGGGCGGTCTGGCCGTTCCACCGGTTCGTCTTCGGCGGCATGGCGCGCAACATCATCGCTGCCGCCAAAGCTGGATAATCACACGATGAGCGACGACGTGACAGTGACCGACGGGGCGGCAGCGCGCGCCGGCACCCTGCTCGCCAAGGCCGGCCTGCGCGGCGGCGGATTGCGAGTGCGGGTTCAATCGGCCGGCTGCGAAGGGTTCGTCGCGATCCTCGACCTCGCGCCAGCGCCGTACGCCGACGAGATCGAGATTGCGGCCAACGGCGTTCGGCTGTTCGCCGACATCAGCTCGATGCTCGAACTGCCCGGCGCCACCCTTGACCACCGCGCGACCGACCACGGCGCGGAATTCGTCTGGTCGCACCCGGCCGCGACCGGGGTTTGCGGTTGCGCCGAGCCCGATCACGAGCACGTCTTCGCCGGAGACACCGCCCAGCCAGCGACGTAAGGAAGACGCCCACGATGGCCAAGCCCGAACGGTTCCTGTTCGTCTGCATCAACGAACGCGATGCGAGTCATCCGCGGGGTTCGTGCTACCAGCGCGGCGCGGCAGACGTCTTCAATGAACTGCGCGAAGCGCAGGGCCGGCACGACCTGCTCAACATCAAGGTCGTGTACGGCGGCTGCATGGAAGCGTGCACGTCAGGACCGGTCGTTGCCGTCATGCCCGACAACGTCTGGTACGGCGGGGTCACGGTCGAGGACTGCGACGCGATCATCACCGAGCACGTCATGGCGGACCGGCCGATAGAGATGCTCAAGCTCACCGACGAAGACTTCATCGGCCCCGACTACTAGCAGTTGACGGGTCAAGCAGTTGACGGGCAAGCAAAGTCACCAGTTCAGCCACTGTGGGACGCGATCGTCGGTACGCCGGACCTCACGGCTCGGATTCGAGCAGCTCGCCTTCGTCCGGTGTCGGCGCGGCACCTGAGCCTTCGGCGAGCATGACTGCTTCCTCGGCGCCGTCCGCCCAGACGATCGCCTCGAGAGCCGCCGCCCGCACGAAGCCTTGCTCGACCAGGGTGTCGAGAAAGGCTCGGAGCTGATCGAAGAGTCCCTCCGGATCGAGTACGACGATCGGCTTGTCGTGAATACCGAGCGTGCGAGCGGTCCACACCTCGAAGAGTTCCTCGAGCGTCCCGATGCCGCCGGCCAACGCAATGAACGCGTCGGAGCGCGCATCCATGACGCCCTTGCGTTCGCGTATCGAGTCGACGACGACCAGCTCGGCCGCGTCGTGGTCGGCCACCTCGCGGTCGAGCAGCACCCGCGGGATGACGCCAATCGTGTGGCCACCCGCCGCCCGAGCGGCGCGCGCAACGGCACCCATCATCGACACGCTGCCGCCCCCGCTGACGAGCACGTGCCCACGCCGCGCCATTTCGCTGCCGAGGTCCGCCGCGACCCGCAGGTGGTCCCGGCCGATCAGCTCGCTCGATGAGCAGAACACGCAGATCGCTGCCACCGACTAGCCCTTCCCGCGCCGGCGCATGTCGTCGGCCTCCACGACGATCTGCACGATTTCGTCGACATCGTCGGTCATCTTGATCAGGTCGATGTCGTGCGCACCGATACGTTCGGTCTCGAGCATCGGGCCCCGCAACCAATCGATCAGACCCCGCCAGTACGCCGAGTTGTAGAGGATGACCGGGAACTGCGTGACCTTGCGGGTCTGCACGAGGGTCAGTGCCTCGAACAGCTCGTCAAGAGTGCCGAAGCCCCCGGGCATGATGACGAAAGCTTGCGCGTACTTGACGAACATCGTCTTGCGCGCGAAGAAGTAGCGGAACTCCAGCCCGATGTCGACCCACTGGTTGAGGGACTGCTCGAACGGGAGCTCGATGCCGAGGCCGACTGACAGTCCGCCCGCTTCCTTGGCTCCACGGTTGACCGCCTCCATCAGCCCCGGACCGCCGCCGGTGATGACGGCGAAACCGGCCCGCGCGAGTTCGGCCCCCAGGAGCTGACCGGCTTCGTAGTCGGGGTGGCCGGGTGGCGTGCGAGCGGACCCGAACACCGTGACAGCGGCGGGCAGTTCGGCGAGCAGCCCGAAGCCCTCGATGAACTCCGATTGGATGCGCAGCACGCGCCACGGGTCGGTGTGCACCCAGTCCGACGGCCCGCGCGTGTCCAGCAGACGCTGGTCGGTCGTCGACGCGCCCTGGTCACGCCGCCGCAGAATCGGTCCGCGCCGTCGATCCTCGGGCTGCAGACTCGAGGACGCGGCGTTCTGCGCCTGCTCCATGTCGTCGCTCGCCTGCTGCTCGTTGCCTTCTCGCTCCTGTGCCTCGCTCATGCCCGAAACCCTAGCTTCGCCGACGCTCCCGCGCGCACGTCCGCGGATGCGGGGCACAAACCCCGCAAATCGGCCGGAGCGGGCTTCGGCGTGTTGCGTCCGAGTGTCCGTTTCGTGCGTGCGTGTTCTGCCACACTCGCGCCACTGCCTACTCTTGGAGGACGGCTATGACCACAGCTCACCACGACGACATGCGCACTACCGGGCACCGCGGGTGGCCCGCGATCGCGTCGACCGTTGCGCTGGCACTCGCTGCAGGCTCGGCTCTGCTGACGATCGTTCGTCTGCTCGGGTACCTGACCAAGGATGGCCTGACGACCAGTCAGAAGGTGATCGCGACAGCAAGCGGCATGGGCGACACCATCGCCATCCTGCTGATCGCCGCGATTCTCGTGCTCGCCTCCGGCGCGTTCGGCGGACGTGACACCCGCGACGGGACCGCTGCACTCGTGATCACCATCACCGCTGCTCTCGTGGCCGTCGTCATGCTGCTCTCGGTCCTGATGTCGTTCGGCGACAAGAACGAAGCGCTCATGGGTGACTTGCCGTGGGTATCGCGTCTCACCCTGCTGCTCGGCGCGATCGCAGCGGCGGCCGCTGCTGCGTTGGCCAACGAAGCCCGCGACCGCACCTGATCGCTGAGCACGACGCACGCGCCGGCACCCTAAGGAGTGCCGGCGCTTTCCGTGTCAGGCCTGGCACAGTCGGCGGGCAGCAACGAGCCGATCCCCGGACCGAAGTTCAACCGCCGGTACGTCGAGCGCACTGAATAGCGCGCGCTGCCGGCCACGTCGATCAGAGTCACTCTGCCGCCTGCGGATGCCCGCGAAATGGGGCGGTACTGTGGAAGACATGTCGCTGCCGGCCGTGCCCGACGTGCCCGACGTGCCCGACGTGCCCGACGTGC
>JBDSAK010000452.1:0-3213 GCA_039922195.1 Mycobacteriales bacterium | reverse complement strand
CTCAACGAGGTGCCGGCGACACTCGCCGAGCGCGCATACGCCGTCTGGCCCGACCTCGAGAACCTGATGCGTGAGGCGGGCATCCCGGCGTTCACCGTCGACTCGCATCGGCCGATCAAAGCCTTCGATCTACTTGGCATCAGCTTCTCGACCGAGCTCGGCTACACCAACATGCTCGGCGCGCTCGACCTTGCCGGCATCCCGATGGAGGCACGCGACCGCGGGCTTGACGACCCGATCGTCGTCGCCGGCGGGCACGCGGCGTTCAATCCCGAACCCATCGCCGACTTCATCGACGTCGCCGTTCTTGGCGACGGCGAAGAAGCCGTGCTCGAGATGACAGAAGTCGTCCGCACCTGGAAGCTCGGCGGCCGCACGGGTGGCCGCGAGCAGTTGCTGATAAACCTGGCGCAGGTGCAAGGCGTCTACGTCCCGAGCTTCTACGACGTCGACTATCTGCCCGACGGCCGCATCAAGCGGGTCGTACCCAACCGCTCCGGCATCCCGTTCCGCGTGCAGAAGTGCACCGTCATGAACCTCGACGAGTGGCCTTACCCGAAGCAGCCGCTGGTGCCGCTCGCCGAGACCGTGCACGAGCGGATGAGCGTCGAGATCTTCCGCGGCTGCACCCGCGGTTGCCGCTTCTGCCAGGCCGGCATGATCACGCGACCGGTGCGAGAGCGCAGCATCACCGGCATCGCCGCGATGGTCGAGCGGGGCCTCAACGCAACCGGCTTCGAAGAGGTCGGCCTGCTCAGCCTCTCCAGCGCCGACCACAGCGAAATCGCCGAGGTGGCAAAGGGATTGGCCGACCGGTACGCCGACGATCAGGTCGCGCTGTCACTGCCGAGCACGCGCGTCGACGCGTTCAATGTCACCCTCGCCAACGAGCTGTCGCGCAACGGCCGGCGTAGCGGACTGACGTTCGCCCCCGAGGGTGGCAGCGAGCGGCTGCGCAAGGTCATCAACAAGACGGTGACCGAGGAAGACCTGATCCGCACGGTCACGACGGCGTACGCCGGCGGCTGGCGGCACGTGAAGCTGTACTTCATGGTCGGCTTGCCGACCGAGACCGACGAGGACGTGCTGCAGATCGCGAAGCTCGCGAAGGCGGTCGTCAAGGCGGGCCGTGATGCGACCGGTCACAAGGACATCCGCTGCACGGTGAGCATCGGCGGGTTCGTGCCCAAGGCGCACACCCCTTTCCAGTGGGCGGGCCAGCTCGACCACGTCTCTACCGACCGGCGGCTGCATGCACTCAAGGACGCCATCGGCCGCGACCGCTCGATCGGCTTCCGCTACCACGACGGCAAGCCGGGAATCGTCGAGGGCCTGCTCGCCCGCGGCGACCGCCGCATCGGTGCGGTCATCAAGAAGGTGTGGCAGAACGGCGGTCGGTTCGACGGCTGGAGCGAACACTTCAGCTACCAGCGCTGGATGGACTCGGCGGCCGAGGTCGGCATCGACGTCGACTGGTACACGACCCGCGAACGCGGCGAGGTCGAAGTCCTGCCGTGGGACCACCTGGATTCGGGCCTCGAGAAGGACTGGCTCTGGTCCGACTGGCTCGAGGCGCTCAATTCGGAGGAAGTCGACGACTGCCGGTGGGCGCCCTGCTACGACTGCGGCGTCTGCCCGGGCATGAACACCGAGATTCAGGTCGGCCCCACCGGCAAGACCATGCTGCCGCTGCTGGTCACGCCGCCGCTGACCAAGCGCTAGTGGCCCGCACCCCTGAGGGACCGCCGCCGCCGCCGACCGTGCAAAAGCTGCGGCTGCGGTTCACCAAGCGAGGGCGGCTGCGCTTCATCAGCCACCGGGATTTTGCCCGCGCGTTCGAGCGGGCGCTGCGCCGGGCGCGCGTACCGATGGCCTACTCCGCGGGCTTCTCGCCGCACCCGAAGATCTCGTACGTCGGCGCCGTACCGACCGGTGTCGCCAGCGAAGCCGAATACCTCGAGATCGGGCTGGCCCAGCGCTGCGATCCCGAGGCGGTACGCCGCGCGCTCGATGAGAGCCTGCCGCCGGGCATCGACGTGCTCGAGTGCGTCGAGTCGACTGGAGGCTCGCTGCCGGAGCGCATCGACACCTCAGAGTGGGAGATGGTCCTGCCCGGGGTCAACGCGGTGGACGCCGAGCTGGCGACCGTGCAGTTCATGGCCGAAACCGAGGTTTTCGTCGAACGGCTGACCAAGGACGGCAAGCGCCAGATCGATGCGCGGGCCGCGGTGATCAAGGTCGAAACGCGGGGTGGCGAAACGGCCGCAGGGGGGCGCTGTGCGATACTTCGCCTTGTCGTACGGCAGCTGACACCTGCTGTCCGACCCGACGACGTACTGTCGGGACTGCGATTGGTGGCCGGGCTCACGCTGACCGCGCCGGCCGAGGCAACTCGGCTCGCGCAAGGCGTTCTCGACGACACCGGCCGCTTGATCGACCCGCTCGCAGCTGACCGAGCCGCGAGGGTCGAACTCGGTTCCGCGACCTCGCCGGTCTAAAGACTTTTGCACCAGCGCGACTTCGCACCAGCGAATTCGCACCACCAGCGGGCTCCGCATCCGCAGAGCTCCGCACGCAGACTTCGTCTGTGCAGCACCGGTCGTGCTTTTCCACGACCGCACTGCACACACTTACCGCTCCTCGCGGCCGCGTAGATCGCGCGCAGGAGCACGAAAGGCACTTTGTGTCCGAGAACGACGACATCACCGCAAGCCCGAGCACCCTCGCGAAGGCCCCGCGCAGGAAGGCTGTGGCGGCCAAGAAGGCGGCACCGGCCAAGAAGGTGACCGCCAAGAAAGTGGCGCCGGCCAAGAAGGCGCCGGCACCGCGCAAGAAGGCGGTCGCCCCAACCACTGCAGCCGCCGAGAGTGCGCCGGCAGCGACGGCCGCCGAAGGAACGACCCCGCGCAAGCGCACGCCGCGCAAGGCTGTCGCGCAGTCAGCAGCTGCCGAGCCCGCCGCGCAGACGACAACAGTTCACGAAGCCGCAGACGGCGCCGCACCCGCCAAGCGGGCCCGCAAGGCGCCGCCGGTGGTCATGTTCCAGCCGCCGGCACCGATCTTCCAGGCGCCCGTCGCCGTGGCGCCGGTCGCCGATGAAGCCGACCAAGCGGCGCCAGGGCGGCGCACTCGCGCGCCACGGATCGTGGTTGCCGACGAGGTGATCGCGCCGCGCGACGGCGACACGTCCGGTGCCGGGGACGACGACGAGGA
>JBDSAK010000451.1:0-8521 GCA_039922195.1 Mycobacteriales bacterium | reverse complement strand
AGACGTTGTCCTCGTCTCTGGTGAGCACCAGAATTCGGCTGATTCGCCACGCGCCGCCCGCGTTCGTCGCGTAGTTGATGCTGGTCACCCCCTCTACGTGGTCGCCGGAGAACGCGACGTGCACCGCGCCACGGCTGTCGACCTCGAGGCCGAAGACGTGACTGATCGGCGGTCCTAGTTCGCTCGGGTGCCGAGGAGTCTTCACGCACCCGGCGCGGCGCCACCCGGTTGAACTCGAGCGCACGTACACGCAGTCGTCGAACATCAGGGCACGCGTGCCGTTCGTGGTGCGCGAAACGGTGATCAGGTTGGGCCTGCTGCGGACGCCGCGCCGCAGCGGCAGCCCCGTGGGGCGCCACCCTTGCCGCGGCGGGCGAACGGTGTACTCATCGGGCAGGCTGCCGATGCTGCGCGAGAGCACATGCACGGCCCCGTTGCGTTCCACGGCGAGGGTGGACATGGCTTCGCTCGAACGGCTGACAGCGCCGGGCACGGTTGTCGTGCGACGAGGGCGACCCGCGGGAAGCTCGATCAGATACGCGCCGGCCACCGCCGGTGCAACGGTCGCGGTGTAGATGCTGTACGGCGTGCGGTTTCCGCTCGAGTCGACCCCACGAACTGCGTACGTGATCGGCCACTCCGGCCGTAGTCCGGTGATGCGGTGAACGGTCCGGCTCGCTCCGTCGTTGACGGGCGAGACCGGGGTCCGGACGAAGTGGTCGGCGCTGTTTGCCGACGGAGCGACCGTGCCGTCGTTCCAAGAGATCTCCCAGGCGACCGTACCGGCTAGCCCGATGTCCAAGCCGCCGTCTATCGGACTGGTGTAGAGCTCTATTGCGATGTCGATCGACGTCGAGGCGAACGACTTCGCCCCTACCTCGCTCGGGATCAACGGCGGCAGCGGAACATCGCCATCCATCACCGGCGGGCCGTACGCCCCCGTCGCGCTGCTGACTGCGAACACCGCGAACACGGGATTGACTATGCCGTGCGATTCGACGCTAGCGCTGTAGACGTTGGGCTCACTGCAGCGCACTGCTTCAGCCGGGCGACTCGGTTTGGTGCCGGCGCCGATGCACAGGACGGCCATGTCGGCGTTTGCCCCCAGCACGAAGAACGCCTTCACGTATCGGTTGTCCCGGAAGTACTTGATGATCGCGAGGCGATCGATCGTCGGCGTGCCGGTTCCGGCGTCCTGCGCCAGAGCGTGACTCGCCGGCCCGGTGGCCAAGAAGGCGAGAGCGACGGCGACAACGAATCGGCTCGATCGCATCGGAATTGGATCCTTCCGCTTCGCGGTGGCACGACCGTTGGATGGCGTCTGCTGCCTAGGAGCCCTCAGCCCGGGTCAAAGGTTGCCCTCTTGCCCGTGACGGCGTGCGTCAGGCGGGTGTCCCCGGCGGGTGTCACGGCCGCGACGTACCATCGGCGCATGTGCGCTGAACTGGCGTGGCAGCAATCCCTCTTCGACGGCGGTACGCCGCAGCTCGACGTCTCCTTCGCCACGCTCGAGCGGATCCAGCTCGACGAGACGTCGTGGATCGACTACTGCCCGGGCTGGCTGTCCGGCTCGGACGAGTTGTTCGCCGAGCTACTCGAGGTGGGCAGCTGGGGTCAGCGGCAGGTGCACATGTACGACAAGCTGGTCATGGAGCCGCGGCTGACCGCCGGTTTCTCGACCGACATCCGTGACGATCGCACCCCGGATGCGCTCGTGCAGATCACCGACGTGTTGTCCATGCGGTACGCCGTCCGCCTCGACCGGGTATGGGTCAACCTCTACCGCGACGGTTCCGACAGTGTTGCGTGGCACGGCGACCGCAACGCCAAGGTGCACCACAACCCGCTCGTCGCGACCGTCTCGCTCGGGGCGCGGCGCACGTTCCAGCTCCGCCCGAAGGGCACGACCACGATCGTGCACGCGCTCATGCCGGGCGCCGGCGATCTCGTGGTGATGGGCGGTGCCTGCCAGCACGACTGGGAACACACCGTGCCCAAGGTCGCGAAAGCGCCAGGTCCCCGAATGAGCGTCACCATCCGGCACTCCGAGGGCGAGCTGCTGCCCGGGGTGAAACCCGACACGGACTTCCTGGGCGGCCGTTATCACGGCCCGCCGGAGCGCCGCGACTGAGTCGTCCTACCCGGCGGTTACTCTCGTCCGGGGGCGCAGTTCGTGCCCCGCCGTACCGTCAGGAGAACGACTTCGTGCCCGCCGCCACCTCGGCCAAGACCGCCAAGAACAACGACTACAACGCCAAGCACCTCTCGGTCCTCGAGGGGCTCGAGGCGGTCCGCAAGCGACCGGGGATGTACATCGGCTCGACCGACAGCCGGGGTCTGCAGCATTGCCTGTGGGAGATCGTCGACAACGCCGTCGACGAGGCGCTCGGCGGTCACTGCAAGCGCATCGAGGTCGTGCTGCACGCGGACGGATCGGTCGAGGTGTGCGATGACGGCCGCGGCATCCCGGTGGATTTCGAACCCAAGACCGGCCTGACCGGCGTCGAGGTCGTCCTCACCAAGCTCCACGCGGGTGGCAAGTTCGGGGGCGGCTCCTACACCGCGTCCGGTGGTCTGCACGGCGTCGGCGCCTCCGTGGTCAACGCGCTCTCCGCGCGGCTCGACGTCGAGATCGACCGTGGCGGTCAGACGCACGCGATGAGCTTCCGCCGCGGCGAGCCCGGCCTGTTCGTCGGACCGGGCGTCGACGCGCACTTCGAGCCCAAGTCGGGTCTGCGCATTGCCGGCAAGGTGGCGAAGAAGGCGACCGGAACGCGGGTGCGTTACTGGGCCGACCGGCACATCTTCCTGGCCGAGGCGGACGTCGACGTCGAGTCGCTGCACGACCGAGCGCGGCAGACCGCGTTCCTCGTCCCCGGCCTGACGATCTGCGTCCGCGACGAGCGACCGCAGAACGAGGGCGGCGAGGCCGACGAGCAGACCTTCAACTACGCCGGCGGCATCGTCGACTTCGTCGATCACGTCAGCAGCGACGCGCCGATCACCGACACGCTGCGCTGGCAGGGCACTGGCACGTTTTCCGAGACCGTCCCGGTACTCGACCCGAAGGGCGGCATGGCGCTGCAGGAAGTCACCCGCGAACTCGGCGTCGACATCGCGCTGCGCTGGGGGAGCGGCTACGACACGAGCGTCCAGTCTTTCGTCAACATCATCGCGACGCCCAAGGGCGGCACGCACATCGCCGGCTTCGAGCGGGCGATGGTCAAGGCAGCCAACGACGCGCTACGCGCCGCGCGCATCCTCAAGGTCGCCGACGACTCGGTGGTCAAGGAGGACGTGCTCGAAGGCCTCACCGCGGTCGTGACGGTGCGGCTCGCCGAACCGCAGTTCGAGGGACAGACCAAGGAGATTCTCGGTACGTCGGCCGCCGCCAAGATCATGGGCGACGTCGTCTACCGCGAGTTCACGGCGTACCTCACCGAGTCGAAGAAGGCGTCGCGGCTCGCGGCGCGCGCGCTGCTCGACAAGATCCACGGCGCGGCGAAGACGCGGATGGCGGCGCGCGCACACAAGGATCTGCAGCGCCGGAAGAACGCACTCGAGAGTTCTGCGCTGCCCGCCAAGCTCGCCGACTGCCGCAGTGACGACGTCGAGCGCACCGAGCTGTTCATCGTCGAAGGTGACTCGGCGCTCGGCACCGCAAAGCTCGCCCGCGACTCGGAATACCAGGCGCTGCTGCCGATCCGCGGAAAGATCCTCAACGTGCAGAAGGCGTCGGTCGCCGACATGCTCAAGAACGCGGAGTGCGCCTCGATCATCCAAGTGATCGGTGCGGGATCGGGCCGGACGTTCGATCTCGAGCAGGTGCGCTACGGCAAGATCATCTTCATGGCCGATGCCGACGTCGACGGCTCGCACATCCGGTGCCTGTTGCTGACGCTCGTGCACCGCTACCTGCGGCCACTGCTGGACGACGGCCGGATCTACGCCGCCGTACCGCCGCTGCACCGCATCGAGGTCGTGGGGCGCAAGGAGCCGACGTACACGTACAGCGAGGCGGAGATGCGGCGTACGGTCGCCGAGCTGGAGAAGAAGGGCAAGAAGGTCAAGGACCCCATCCAGCGCTACAAGGGTCTGGGTGAGATGGACGCCGACCAGCTTGCCGAGACGACCATGGATCCCGCGCACCGGGTGCTGCGCCGGCTGACGATTGCCGACCTGCCGGGCGCCGAGGCGACGTTCGAGCTGCTGATGGGCAACGACGTCGCGCCCCGCAAGCAGTTCATCGTCGACTCGGCCGGCGCGCTGGACCGAAGCCGCATCGACGCTTGAGTTCCTGATTCGGGAGTCGCGCATGTCCGCTCCAGACACGTTCGCCGGAACCGCTGCCGGTGTCCCCTACGTCGCGGTCGCGCCGATCACCGCTCGCGCGGACGTACCGATCGTCGTCATCTGGCATTTGCTCGATCCGCCGAGGACCGAGGCTGCGATGCGGGCGGCAATCCCGCTGGACGGCTTGGACGCCTGGCGCATCTACCTCGGGCTGCCGATGTCCGGGTCGCGGCTGCCTGCGGGCGGAACCGAAGAGGTCATGAAACGACTGATGCAGGATGCCGTCCTGCAGGTGCACGGACCCATCACAGCTCAGGCGGTATCCGAGTTCGAGCCTGCGCTGGTCGAACTCCGGACGACGCTCGGCATCGCCGAAGGGCCGGTCGCGGTGGTCGGCGGATCGCTCGGGTCCGCCGTGGCACTCCTCTCCCTGCTCGAGAGCCCCGTTCGGATCGCTGCGGCGGTAGCCGTCAGTCCGCTCGTCCAGGTCCGGACGTTCATCGATGCGGTGTCGGGGCAGTTTGGCGCGCCGTACGTCTGGTCGCCGGAATCAACCGCGGTCGCGGATCGGCTCGACTTCGTCGCTCGCGCCGACGACTTCGTCGAGCGTGGCGCGCCGCCGGTTCTCCTGATCATCGGAGCTGAAGACGACCGGACGGCGTTCGGCGGACCCGCAGCACTGCTACGAGACGAATTGGGCCGCCGGTACGCCGATCCGACCCGAGTCGACCTGCGGGAGATCCAGAATATGGAACATGCGCTTTCCGACGAGCCGGGCATCGACGCTGCACCACAAACGCCGCACGCAGCCGAAGCCGACGCGCTTGCCGTCGACTGGCTGCGCCGGCACCTGATGGTCGGCGACGCCGGCTGACGCACGCCGGTCAGACGACGTCCATGTCGAGCGTGCCTGCGTGCGCCGGCTGCTCGTCGGGCTGGCCGTCGACGCGCGAGCCGTGGCCGTCGGCGCGCCCGTGGTGGACCTCCGCGGGCAGCAGCCACAAGGCGATGCCCGAAGCCGTAATCGCAATGATCGCCGCGACCACCATCGACTGCTGCATGCCGTCGACAAAGGCCGTTTTCGCTGCCGACACGACGGCCGGGCCGACCTGGTCGCGGAGGGCAATCGCCCCGCCCACCGAACTCTTGACGATCGACTGGGCCTCGGCCGGCAGTCCGGCGATGGCCGGCCTGATCGCCGACGAATAGTGCGACGACAGCACGCTGCCGATGACGGCCACGCCGAGGGCGCCGCCGAGCTCGCGAGTCGTGTCGTTCATGGCCGAGCCGACCCCCGCTTTGGCCATCGGTACGCCGGACATGATCGCCCCGGTTGCGGGCGGCATCGTCATGCCCATGCCGAACGCTGTGACGACGAGGGCGAACGCGATGTAGGTGTAGCTCGTGCCCACCTCGAGCCGCGACATCAGGAACAGGCCGAGCGAGACGACCAGCAGTCCGGAGGCGACGGTGCGCTTGGTGCCGAAGCGAGCCGCGATCCCCGCACTGCGCGGCGCGACAATCATCATGACGGCGGCCATCGGCAGCGTTCGGATGCCGGCCTGAAGCG
The DNA here is from genome assembly GCA_039922195.1 of Mycobacteriales bacterium. Classification (GTDB taxonomy): domain Bacteria; phylum Actinomycetota; class Actinomycetes; order BP-191; family BP-191; genus JBDTYE01. The sequence continues at coordinate 2,658 of JBDSAK010000451.1, read as the reverse complement.
GCGTGTAGCCCTCCACGAACTGGAGGTATTGCGTCAGCATGAAGAAGGCACCGAACAGTGCGAAGAAGTTCAAGGTGATCGCCAGAGCACCGCCACTGAAGGTGCGGTTCTTGAAGAAGCGCAGATCGAGCATCGGCTTGGGATTGCGCAGCTCCCACCACGCGAAGGCGCCGAGTACGACGACGGCGACGGCGAAGCACGCGAGTATCAGCGAGCTGCCCCAGCCGTGGTCGGGGGCCTCGATGATGCCGTAGAGCAGCGCGGTCAGGCCGACGATCGACAGGCCGGCGCCGATCGGGTCGAGAGGGGTTTCGTGCGGGTCGCGGGAGGTCGGGATCAGCAGCCTGCCGGCGATCAGCGCCAACACGACGAGCGGCAGGTTGATCGAGAAGACCGAGCCCCAGTAGAAGTGCTCGAGCAGGTAGCCGCCGGTGACCGGACCGATGGCGGCGCCGCCACCAGCCACGCCCGCCCAGGTCGCGATCGCCTTCGCCCGCTCCTGCGGCGGGAAGACCGTCACGAGAATGGACAGCGTCGCGGGCATGATCAGCGCCGCGCCGACCCCCATGATGGCCCGGGCAGCAATCAGCCGCGTCGGTGAGCCCGCGAACATCGCCCCCAGCGAAGCGAGGCCGAAGATGATCAAGCCGATGGTGAGCGCACCCTTGCGTCCGTAACGGTCACCGAGTGCGCCGGCGGTCAGCAGCAGCCCCGCGAAGACGAGCGCGTACGCCGCGACGACCCACTGCAGTTCGGTGCTCGTCGCGTGCAGGTCCTCGACCAGGCGCGGGAGGGTGACGTTCACGACGGTGTTGCCGACGACCACGATCAGCAGCGACAGACAGAGGACCGCGAGGATCCAGTACCGCTTTTCGTTGACTTCCGGCGTGCTCGCGGTAATGGGACGTTCGGTCACAAGTCCTCCGGTGGCTCACGCGGTAGACGACGGCGTGTCGCGTACGTCGACGAATTCTGGTCGACACCTGTGACAAGTCCAGCGGAATTAGGCGCATTCCCCCGGGTACCGGGACCGTGCGGCGCTTCCTAGCTCAACTGGGCAGCGGCGGGACCGGCGACCCTGGCCGCTTCGGACGGCGTACCTCGACGTGCCGGCGGCCGTCGGGCCAGATGCGCACGCGGGAGAGCTCCCAGTCGCCGTACAGCGCGTGGATGTACAGGATGTTCTGCGCCGTAGCCCGGTCAGCGCCGGCAGGGATGTGCACCCGCTGGTATTCGTACGCCGCCATGCGCCCAAGTGTGCCAAACCCGCGGCTACCAGCGGCCCACTGCGGAGACTGCGGCGATGGGAGCCGGTACGGAGACACCCGAGCCGTCGCGGCGGCCGTGCTCGGCGGGCAGCGGGACCGGCTCGCCGGTTGCCGTCGCCGCCTGCGCGGGAGCCGGTCCGGTCCAGCCGAGCAGCAGGGTGTCCTCGCCCTTGAGGAACCGGTGGCACCGTACGCCGCCGGTCGCCCGGCCCTTGTACGGGTACTCCGTCAGCGGCGTGACCTTCGCCGAGCCGCTGTCGGTGCCCGGGAGCGCCGCTCTGGTGCCGGACACGGTGACGACAAGAGCGTCGGCCGGGGTGGCGGCCCCGAAGAACACGACCTGTTCGCCGGGCGCGCATTTGATGCCGGCCACGCCGCCCGCCGCCCTACCCTGCGGCCGTACGCCGGAGGCCGGCGTTCGCAGCAACTGCGCGTCGGAGGTGATGAAGACCAGGTCTTCCTCACCCGTGGCGAGTTCGGTCACGCCGATCACGCGGTCGCCGTCATCGAGCCGGATCACCTCGAAAGCGTCGCCCTTGGCCGGGAAGTCGCGGTTGACGCGCTTGACGACACCGGTCGCCGTACCGAGAGCGATCCACGGTCCCTCGGTGCCCAGGGTGACGAGGGCGAGCACGTGCTCGCCGGGATCGAGGTCGAGGAATTCCGCAACGGGAGCGCCGCCGCGAACATTCGGCGGGCCGGCAACCGGCGGCAGCCCCGGCAGATCGATGACGTCGAGTTTGACCAGCCGCCCCTTGTCGGTGACCACGCCGACGGTGCCGCGCGTCGTCGCCGGCGCCCACGACGCGACGACGTCGTGCTTGCTGCGCTGCGGAGCATCGCCGCGCGCCGCGTCGTCGCCGGCGATGCCGACGCGCGCAAGCAAACCGGTCGACGAGAGCAGTACCCGGCATGGACCGTCGGCGACCTCGAGCGGTACGGCGGCCGTGGGGGAGTGCGCCGCCTCCCGCAGCCGGGTGCGCCGCGGCGTGCCATAGGTCGCAGCCACCTCGGCGAGCTCGTCGGACACCAACTCGCGCAACGCCGCGTCGGAGTCGAGGATGCGGGTCAGATCACCGATCGTCTCCAGCAGCTCGGCGCGTTCGTCCTGCAGCTTCAGCACTTCCAGCGCGACGAGCCGGCGCAGCGGCATGTCGAGGATGTAGACCGCCTGCACCTCGGAGAGGTCGAAGATTTCGATCAGCCGGTGCCTGGCTTCCTCGGAATCCTGCGACGTCCGGATGACCTGGACGACCTCGTCGATGTTGGCCAGCGCGAGCAGCAGACCGTCGACGAGATGCAGCCGTTCCTGCGCCTTGCGCCGCCGGTAAGCGCACCGCCGCCGGACGACGTCGAGCCGGTGGTCGACGTACACGTGCAGGAGTTCGAG
>JBDSAK010000450.1:0-3598 GCA_039922195.1 Mycobacteriales bacterium | reverse complement strand
GTGCTCGTGGCTGCGCATTGCGTCACCGACTTCGTCGACGTGCTGCCCGCCAGCAAGTTCGACGTCATCGTCGGCCGTCGCGGTCAGCGCCGGCGGTAGCGCGGCAAGGGCTGCCGTCAGCTCGGCGGCGTCGGCGTAGCGCACAAGCAGCGCTACCGGACCGAAGCACTCCTCGAGCAGCACGTCGGATCGCTCGAGCAAGTCGGCGACGGTCGTGCTGTAGGCCGCCGGAACACCGACGCCCTCTCCGCCCTCGGAGGCAGCGCCGAGGCGTTCGGCCTTGCCGGTGCCCTCGATGGCTGCGAGGCCCTTGGTGTAGGCGTCGTGGATGGAGGGCGTGAGCATTCGGCCGCCGGTTGCTGACGGGAGTGCATCGGCAACCAACTTCTCGATGCCTGCGCCGTCCGGGACGAGAACGACGCCCGGCTTGGTGCAGAACTGGCCGACACCGAGGGTGAACGACGAGACGAGCCCCGTCGCGATCTCCTGGCCGCGGCTGGCTGCAGCAGCGGGGGTGACGACAACCGAGTTGAGGCTGCCGAGCTCGCCGTAGAAGGGAATTGGGTCGGGTCGCCCGCTTGCGAGGTCGAAGAGGGCGCGTCCGCCGTTCACCGAGCCGGTGAATCCGGCCGCCTTGATCGCGGGATCGACCACGAGCGCCCGGCCGATTTCGCGACCGTGGACGAGACCGAACGTGCCGGCCGGCAGGCCGAGCTCCGAAACCACGCTGTGCACGATCTCGGCCACGGCGTTCGAGAGCCTTGGGTGGCCGCTGTGCGCCTTGACGACCACGGGGCAACCTGCGGCGAGAGCCGAGGCGGTGTCACCGCCGACAACGCTGAACGCGAACGGAAAGTTGCTTGCCGAGAAGACCGCGACCGGACCGATCGGCACAAGCATGCGACGCAGGTCAGGCTTCGGCGGCAGAGCCGACGGATCCGCGGTGTCGATGATCGCCTCGACGTATGAACCCTCGACGACGACGTTCCCGAACATCCGCAGCTGGCCGGATGTGCGTGCGACCTCGCCGCGCAGCCGCACCATTCCGAGCGACGTCTCTTGATCGGCAATCGCCGCGAGGCTGTCGGAGTCGGAGTCGACGCGATCGGCAATAGTGCGTACCAGCTCGGCGCGTCGCTCGGCGGGAAGGGCCGCCAGGACGGGCGCGGCGGCAGCAGCGGCGGCTGTCAGCTGAGCGAGGACGGCATCCGTGGTCTCGTCCATATCGAGGCATCTCCGCATGTGTCGAGGGATGTGTCGGGGACCGATCTCACCAAGATGGTAATCGCAGACGCCGAAGTTTCTTTCCGGCCGCGCATCCTGGCACTGGCCGCCTCCCGTCGACTCCGTAACGTGCGCGCGATGTCGAAACGCTGGCTGGTGAGCGACGGAGGTGGTACGGCACATCCCGGGATTGCTGGGTTGAAAAGACCTTGATCAAGCTCCAACGATCTGGCGCCGCGCCGGTCTGAAGTTCCGCGCTCCGACGGGAACTCGTTCTCAGATGTCGACCCGCGGCAACCTGGTGAGCGGGTCGGCGATCCGGTCCTCGGTGAGCTCGATGTCCACCATCCGGCCGCCGAGGAACGCGTCGTACGCGGCCATGTCGAAGTGCCCGTGACCGCACAACGCCGTGAGGATGACCTTCTCCTCGCCGGACTCCTTGCAGGCCAGCGCCTCCCGGATGCACTCAGCGAGCGCGTGGGTGGGCTCGGGCGCCGGCACGATGCCCTCGCTGCGCGCGAAGGTGAGCGCGGCCCGAAAGCACTCGGTCTGCGGGATCGCGACCGCCTCCATCAGGCCGAGCTCGTAGATGTGCGAGATTAGCGGGCTCATCCCGTGGTAGCGCAGCCCGCCCGCGTGGATCGAGTCGGGGATGAAGTTGTGGCCGAGTGTGTGCATTTTCAACAGCGGCGTGAAGCCCGCCGTGTCGCCGTAGTCGTAGGCGTAGGTGCCGCGGGTCAGGGAAGGGCAGGCGGCCGGCTCAACAGCGCGGATAACCGGTGACATGCGGCCGGCGAGCTTCTCCCGCAGGAACGGGAAGGAAAGGCCGGCGAAGTTAGAGCCGCCGCCGGTGCATCCGACGAGCAGATCCGGTGTTTCCCCGACCTTCGCGAGTTGCAGCAACGCCTCCTCGCCGATGATCGTCTGGTGCAGTAGCACATGGTTGAGAACGCTGCCGAGCGCGTAGTGAGCTTTCGGGTCCTGCGCGGCTACCTCGACCGCCTCGCTGATCGCGATGCCAAGGCTGCCTTGCTGCTGGGAGTCGTCGGCGAGCGCCTTGCGGCCGGACTCGGTCAGGTTCGACGGGCTGCGGTGGACCGTGGCACCAAACGTCTCCATCACCGACTTGCGGTGCGGCTTGGCGTCGTACGACGCACCCACCATCCACACTTCGCACTCCAGGCCGAATAGCCCGCAGGCAAAGGCCAAAGCCGTGCCCCACTGCCCCGCGCCGGTTTCGGTGGTGAGCTTCGTCGCGCCGCTCTTCGCGTTGTAGAAAGCCTGCGGCACGGCGGTGTTCGGCTTGTGCGAACCGGCCGGCGAGACGCCTTCGTACTTGTAGTAGATGCGCGCCGGCGTACCGAGTGCCTGCTCCAGCCGGTGTGCGCGGAACAGCGGCGAGGGCCGCCAGAGCCGGTAGATGTCGAGCACCTCGTCGGGGATGTCGACGTACCTGTCCTGCGTCACCTCTTGCATGATCAGGTCCATCGGGAACAGCGGTGCCAGGTCGTCGGGACCGAGCGGCTGCATCGTGCCGGGGTGCAGCGGGGGAGGGGGAGGCGAGGGCAGGTCCGGGATGATGTTGTACCAGCGGGTCGGCATCTCCGACTCGTCGAGCAGGATCTTGTGTTGCTTCGCCACTGTTGGCTCCCTAGCTCGTCCCGGGTCGTTCCCAGCTAACCCATCCGGTGCGGCGGTGACGCTACGCCAGTCGGCGCAAGAATGGGACCAGCCCATTCGACGGCAGAGCCACCCGATATTCAGGTGCAGTGGGATCTATGCCGGTGAGCGATGCAGCGCCGAGCGGCCGGGCAACCGCCTAGCCCGGGGAAGAAGACCTTGGGGAATACGGCGGGCGAAGGCGGCGGTTGTCGCGCTTGTCGCCTCCCCGTCTGGGGTCTGGTCAGCCGAGGCCTGGTGGTGGCAACCGTGATGTCCAGTCCTTCCTGATCCGAAGTCGGAGGTTCATCCCATGATTCTTGTCACCGGTGCTACCGGCACCATTGGCGCTCAACTAGTGCCATCCCTGCTCGGCCAGGGCGCCGACGTGCGCGTACTGGTGCGCGACGCGGAGAAGGCCCGAACGGCGTTAGGCAGCGAGGTCGACATCGTGTCCGGGGATCTGCTGGATCCCGCTGCTGTAGGCACCGCCCTCAAGGGTATCGACGGAGTCTTCCTGAACTCGCCCTCGCTGGCGGGGTTCATCGACTTGCAGCGGCCGGTCATCGATGCAGCCGCCGCTGCCGGGGTCGGACATCTGGTGCGCCTGTCGGTCGCCGGCGCAGCGCCCGACAGCACGACGAGCTATGGCCGCGGGCACTTCGCGCTCGACCAGCACCTGAAGGCCTCAACGCTGAGCTGGACCCTCCTGCAG
>JBDSAK010000449.1:0-5376 GCA_039922195.1 Mycobacteriales bacterium | reverse complement strand
CGGCGATTTTGGCATCGCTGTCGACCGAGGCCGAATCGTCCGTGAAGCCATCTCGATCGTGCTCGAGCAGCTGGAAGCGCAAGGCGGCGAGAGCCCGCTCGTCCGCCGTCTGCAGCACGGGTGATCGCGTCGCGGCCCGCAGCCATTAGATTCCTCGCGTGATCTTCCACCTGCGCCAGCCGGTCGTCGTCCTGGCGATGGCGCTCGGCTTCGTCATCGCCGTCCTGGTGCACAACCTCGCCCAGGCCGCCGTTGGCCGCATGATCGGCGACCCCGTCGTCCGAATGGGTCGCCGTCGCGTTCTTGATCCCAAGCGCGAGTTCGAGCCGTTCGGGATCATTGCGTTCGTCATCGGCGGGGTGGGCTGGGGGAGTCAGGTTCCGCTGTCCGAGCCCCGCAATCGTGGCCGCAAGGGTCGGTTTCTCACCGCACTCGCGGCCGGGCCGGTCGCGGACGTCGTGGTGGGCGCTGGGTGCGTCGCGGCGTACGGCGCGCTGACCGACGGCCTACCCCTCTTCGCACCGCGGGCGCAGGTCATTCCGATTGCGAGTTCCGGCTACGCCATCCTCGGCATCGTCGGCCTGATGTGTCTCGCGATGGGCCTCCTGCACGTGATCCCCCTACCGCCGCTGGACGGCGCCCGGGTGCTGTGGGCGTTGGCGCCGCCCACCCCGGGGTGGCAGAAGGCCAGGTACAACCTCGAGGAGCAGAACTACGGTCTGGGCGCGCTGGTCATCCTGTCGCTGCCGGTGTTCGCCGGCGAGGGCTTGGTCGTCCAGATCGCCTATGCGATGGCTGAGCCGCTCAGGGACGTCATTCTCGGGTTGTTCTAGACCTGCCTAGAGGCCCACACGGCTGATGGTCGGCCTATCTCTAAGTCGATTTAGCTCTCAATCGCGCGACGACCTCGACAGACATCAGCCTCGGCGGGCATGAACCTCGGAGCGCACGCTGCTACCGTCATCGCCATGCCGACCGATTTGCCGGCCGACATTCCGACGGACGCGCCGGTGCTGCTCGGTCAGGCGCCCTTCGCCGTTCATCTCGACGTCTTCGAAGGCCCGTTCGATCTCCTCCTCGGCCTCATTTCCAAGCACAAGCTCGACGTCACCGAGGTCGCTCTGTCGCAGGTGACGGACGAGTTCATCACGTTCATCCGTGCGGCCGGCGGCAATTGGGATCTGGGTGAGGCCACCCAGTTCCTGGTGATCGCGGCGACGCTGCTGGACCTCAAGGCTGCCCGCCTGCTCCCCTCGGGAGCGGTCGAGGACGAGGAGGACCTGGCCCTGCTCGAGGCTCGCGACCTGCTGTTCGCGCGGCTGCTGCAGTACCGGGCTTACAAGGAGGCGGCGGCGTACTTCGCGGCCCGGATCAGCGACGAGAGCCGCAGATTTCCTCGCGACGTGTCCCTCGAGCCGGCTTTCGCGGCGGCGATTCCCGAAGTATTGCTGGGCATCGGCCCGGACGAGTTCGCTTTGCTGGCGGCGACCGCACTCCGGCCACGGCTCGCGGAGCTCGTATCGGTCGAGCACATTCATGCCCCACTCGTCAGCGTTCGCGAACAGGCGATACTGCTCGCCGAGAGGCTCAGTGCCGCGCAGACCGCGACGTTCCGCTCGCTCGTGTCCGACTGCACCGACACCGTCTCGGTCGTGGCGCGATTCCTGGCGCTGCTGGAGCTCTACCGAGACGGCCAGGTCGCGTTCGAACAGGTCATCGCCCTGGGCGACCTGCAGGTCCGATGGACTGGGGGAACCACTGTGGACGTCGCGCACTTCGAGGAATACGAATCGGCCGAGTCGCCAGATGAGAGCAGCAACGATGACGCAGAGTAGCGATAGTTCCGATTCGGAGCCGGGGTCATCCCCCGTCGCCGGCATCGAAGAGCCTGACATAACGATGCAGGTCACTGGAAGCGTCGATCAGCCCCTGACGCAGCGGATCGAGGCGATCCTCACGGTCGTGGACCAACCCGTCGCGGCCGGGGATCTCGCCCGCGTCCTGAGCGTTCCGCTCGAGACGGTCACCGATACGCTGGCCGCTCTTCGGGACGAGTACCTCGCCAGCGGGCGGGGCTTCGAGCTGAGGGACGTCGCCGGCGGGTGGCGCCTGTACTCGAGCGCCGCCTGCGCCGCCGACGTCGAACGCTTCGTGCTGGACGGCGCGCAAGCACGCCTGACGCATGCGGCCCTCGAGACACTGGCCGTCGTCGCGTATCGCCAGCCGGTGAGCCGTCAATCGATTGCGGCGATTCGCGGGGTCGGTGTCGATGGAGTCGTGCGGACGCTGCTGAGCAAGAACCTGATCGCCGAGTCTGGCCTGGGCGCTGCCGGGGCGACGTTGTACGTGACCACACCGTTCTTTCTGAGCCGACTCGGACTCCGCTCGCTCGACGACCTGCCCTCGCTGGCGCCGTACCTGCCGGTGGAGCTCGACGAGTTTGAGGAGAGCTTCTGATGGAGGACCAGTTTGAGACATCCGGGGAGCAACAGTCGTTACCTGAAGTAGAGCTTGAGGGCATTCGCCTGCAAAAGGTGCTCGCCAAGGCGGGCTACGGATCGCGGCGAGCCTGCGAGCAACTCATCGATGCCGGTCGGGTCGAAGTGGACGGGGTGCGCATCACGACCCAGGGCATGCGGGTGGACCCGCGCAGGAACGTCATCCGGGTGGACGGGTCCCGAATCGCTGCCGACGAGCGCCTGACGTACCTGGCCCTGAACAAGCCGCGCGGCCTCCTGGCGACGATGAGCGACGACCGGGGACGGCCATGCGTCGGCGATCTGGTCGAGGGCCGCGCCGAACGGCTGTTCCACGTCGGCCGGCTGGATGCCGACAGCGAAGGGCTGCTCCTGCTGACCAACGACGGGGACCTCGCCAACTTGTTGATGCACCCGTCGCACGGGGTGCCCAAGACCTACATCGCCGAGATCAAGGCCCCGGTAGCGCGGGAGCTGGGCCGAACTCTGCGCGCCGGCGTCGAGCTCGACGACGGCCCTGCCCGGGTCGATTCGTTCAAGCTGGTGGCCTCGACGCCGTCCGCAGCGATGGTCGAGATCGTCATTCACGAGGGTCGCAAGCACATCGTGCGCCGCCTCCTGGAGACCGCCGGGTACCCGGTGCAGCGCCTCATCCGGACCGCCGTCGGACCGGTGCAGCTGGGGGAGATGCGACCAGGAGTCATCCGCCGGCTGCTGCCGGGCGAGGTCAGCAGCCTCTACGACGCCGCTGACTCAAAAGTGCTGTAGTCACTCACCGACTTGTCCGCTTGTCGACTTACCCGCTTGTTTTCCAGAGAGCCAAGCTCTCACGACGGCGCCAGCAGCGCGCAATACATGTCGACAAGACAATAAAACGACGGGATAGCACGCGGAACCGCGACGCCTTTCGGGCGGTTCCGCCTAGCTCTCCGTCAGTGCGGGGATAAAGTGATGTGTCGATAAAGAATGGAAGATCTTTATGGCGCTGTCGCCGTGTCGGGTTAGTGGCAAAGCTCTCAACCGCTAAGGTGTCGAAACGACCACTGAGGTCGGGCCGAAGTGGGGAGTGCGAACGGTGGCTGTACGGGCAGTGCGAGGGGCGATCCAAGTCGACCGCGACGACCGCGACGACATACTCGACGGCGCTGCCGAATTGATCCTGACCGTCCTCTCGCGTAACGAGCTCACCCACGACGACCTGATCAGCATCGTCTTCACCGCGACGCCCGACCTGACTGCGGAATTTCCGGCGTACGCAGCCCGCCAGCTGGGGATCACCGATGTGCCCCTGTTGTGCGCCGGTGAGATCCCGGTATCCGGGGCGATGCCGAGAGTGCTTCGGCTGCTGGCCCATATCGAGACGGGGAAGACCCGCGCGCAGATCCACCATGTCTACCTGCGCGGCGCGGCACAGCTGCGCACGGACCTCCCGCAATGATCGGGCAAGTGGGGATCGTCGGTGCCGGGCTGATCGGGGCGTCCATCGGAATGGCCCTCGAGCGCCGACAACTACCGGCGGCGCTCCTGGTGGACAGCACCCCCGGCCGGGCGCAGACGGCGGCGGCGCTGCGAGCGGGCCAAGAGGCCAGTGAGGCCGACCTGGTGCGCTGCGACCACATCATCCTGGCCGTCCCACCGAGCGCAGTGGCGTCCGTTCTTCTTCGGCTTCAGGGTCTTAATCTCCACGCGACGTTCAGTGATGTTGCCAGTGTTAAGACCAGCGTTCTCGCTGAGGCTAAGGCTTTGGACTGTGATATGTCTCGTTTCTGTGGGGCGCACCCGATCGCCGGGCGTGAGCGGGGCGGTCCTACTGCCGCCATCCCCGAACTCTTCGACGAATCGATCTGGGTCAGCACACCGACGCCCGAGACGTCACCGGACGCGCGCGCCGCCGTCAGCTGGCTGGCGGAGCAGTGCGGGGGCCGGGCCGTGGAGATGTCTGCCGCCGAACACGACCGGGCGCTGGCCGTGGTGTCTCACCTGCCGCAGTTCGTCGCATCGCTGCTGGCGGCCCAGCTGCCCGCAGCCGGTGGGTGGGGTCCCCTCCTTGCCGGGCGGGGATTTCGCGACACCACCCGGCTCGCCGATTCCGATCCCGAGCTCTGGGTGCAGATCGCGGCCGCCAACCGGGTGGCTCTCGCGGAGTGCTTGACCGCCCACGAGGGGCGGGTGGCCGCTGCGATCGAGGCGCTCGAGGCGGACGACACCGCGGCCGTCGGGGCGTTGCTGGCACTCGGCCGGGACGCCAGGCAGGCGTTGCCGACGAAGGCTTCCCGGACGCCGGTCAGCTGGACCCGCATCGGAGTTGTGCTCCAGGACCGGCCGGGTGAGCTGGCCCGCTTGTTCGCGGTCGCCGGCGATGCCGGGGTCAACATCGAGGACGTCAGCATCGATCACGCGGCCGATCACCCCGTTGGGCTGGTCATTCTGGACGTGGCTGACCAGGGTGCCGACACGCTGTCCGACGCCGTTCGGCAGGCCGGCTGGCACGCCCTCACGCTCGGCCACATCGGGACATAGCGACGTACCGACTTCACGATATGTCGACTCATGGATTCGGGGAGCAGCTCGCGGTCGATAGGCTGAGCGGACACACCCCGGACAAAAGGATTCGACGTGAGCTCACGCGCGACCGAACGGAGGCCGGCTGTCATTGCGATAGACGGCCCGGGCGGATCGGGCAAGAGCACCGTCGCTCGCGAGGTTGCTCGTCGCCTCGGCTGGCGCTACCTCGACACCGGGGCCATGTACCGGGCAGTAGCGCTAGCGGTCCTCGACGCGGGCGTCGACCCCGAGGATTCCGGAGCCGTCGCGACAGCCGCTGAGCGCGCTCGCGTCATGGTGCTCACCGATCCGGCCGAGCCGTCGACGTACCTCGATGATCGGCTCGTCTCGGCGC
>JBDSAK010000448.1:0-6752 GCA_039922195.1 Mycobacteriales bacterium | reverse complement strand
AAGGCGCGCTACTCGCGGTGCGCTTCCCTGTGTTCGAGCCGCATGCCGTTGCCAGACGCGATCTCATCGCCAGGCATAGGAGGTTTGTCGGGGCGAGCCATCCGTGATCAAGGCCCAGCCAGTGGGGCGGGTGGGGTTCCTGCGCTGTCGCGGGAGGCGCAAATCCGGGCAAATGGCCGAGGCTATGTACGCCAAGTGGCCTGCGCGCTGATACTCCGAAAGGCTGCCTCCTCGGGGAACCCGGCTGGCGGCGCACACCCTTCCGCTGACCCGGCGAACCCTTAGGGGAAACGAATGGCAAAAAGGCATGGCACCCGGTTTCTGCTGACCTCCTTCGCAGCAACCGCGCTCCTGATCCCGATGACGTCTTTCACCGGCTCTGTCGCGCATGGCGCGCCGCTGGCCGACGACACCGCGCAGATCCTGCCGTACGACCTGAAGCACACGTCGGCTCAGGAGGGCGAGGAAGACGAGGACGAAAACACCGCGAAGTTGCGTGACGCTTACTACGAGACCCGCTGGATCAGCGGTGACATCCCGCTGACGCTGGAGCAGGCGTCGAAGCTGCGCGCGTCCGCCGCGAATACCGCCAGCCAGATGCGCAAGGCGGCGAAGACCAGCGGCACCGCCAGCCCCGCGGTCGGCCAGCCGTGGCTGCCGATCGGCGCCAACCCGACGGTTCAGCAGGCTCGCACCAGCGGCGGCTTCGAGGCGGTTTCCGGTCGCATCGCCGCCCTCGCCGTGCGCAACACGGCGCCGTACACCATCTATCTCGGTGCGGCTCAGGGCGGACTGTGGACGTACGACGCGACCTCCGGTCAGTGGTCGCCGAAGACCGACAACCTGCCGAGTCTGTCCGTTGGCTCGCTGGCGCTCGCCCCGTCGAACCAGGACGTCATCTACCTCGGCACCGGTGAAGGTGCCCTGTCCGGTGACAGCTACTTCGGCGACGGCGTCTGGAAGTCGACCGACGCTGGCAACAACTGGACACACATCAGCGGTACGACGTTCGCCGGCGTTTCGACGTCGAGCATCGTCGTCGACCCCACCAACGCCAACCACCTCTACATCGCCGTGCTGCGCGGCCGTGGCGGCATCCGCCGCACGACCCCGCCCACATCCACGCTCTACGGCATCTACGAGTCCGGCGACGGGGGCACGTCGTGGTCGTTGCGCAAGGGCACCACCAACCAGTTCCGCGGCGCGACCGACCTCGACATGGACCCGCAGAACCCGAGCATCCTGTACGCGTCGTTCTGGGGTGACGCCATCTACAAGTCGACGAACGCCGGCGCCACCTGGGCCCCGGCGATGACGGGCCTGCCCGCTGGTGACTTCGCCGGTAGTGCGACCCGTTTCACCATCGGCATCTCGCATCCAGTCGGTCAGTCCGCCGTTCTGTACACCGGCTTCGACTTCTACGACAACGGCGGCACCTACCACCCGTCGCAGGTCTACAAGTCCACCGACGACGCCGCGAACTGGACCGCGCTGCCGACCGGCAGCGGCGGTGACTCGGTCCTGAACTACTGCGCGACGCAGTGCTTCTACGACAACGTCATCGAGGTCGACCCGACCAACCCGAACATCGTGTTCGCAGCCGGCCAGTACGACTATGGCCGCGGCTCCGGCGGCATCTACCGCTCGCGTGACGGCGGCCAGACCTGGCAAAGCGTCGGCTTCGACATGCACCCGGACTTTCACGCGCTGGCGTTCGACACCGCTTCGCCCGGTCACGTCGTGGTCGGCAACGACGGCGGCGTCTGGCAGTCGCCCGACTACGGCGGCCGCCTCAACCCCGGTGACCCGCTGTCCGCGGCGGATTGGCAGAACCTCAACGGCACGGTCAACCCGGCAACCGCCCAAGTCACCGCCCGGAGCGGCCTGCAGATCGGGCAACTGACCAGCATTGCGACAGTGCCAACCGTGCCGAACCGGTTCTGGGCCGGCACCCAGGACAACGGCACGCAACGCAAGTCCGCAGCGTCCAACAGCTGGTTCGACCAGGCCGGCGGCGACGGCGGCCAGGTCCTCGTCGACCCCGACAACGCCGGCTTCGTATTCGGCACCTATTTCGGCATCTCGCCGTACCGGTTCAGCCCGTCCACGGTCGGGTTCTTCAACGGCAACCAGGGCATCACCAACGGCATCAACACCCGCGACCGGGCCGAGTTCTACGTCCCGTGGGTGATGAACAAGGGCAATACCAATCAGCTGTTCCTCGGCACCTACCGGCTCTACCGGACGAACAACGGTGAAGATCCGGACCCGGCGAAGGTGACCTGGACAGCTATCAGTCCCGACCTCACCAGCGGCTGCACGGGCACCGCACCGAACGGTGCTCGCGGCTGCTACGTCAGCGCGATTGGCGTGGCGGACGGCGGCGACGCCGTCTACACCGGGGCTGACGACGGCTATGTCTATGTCAGCCAGAACGCGGTCACCAGCGCGACGCCGACCTGGAAGCGGATGGACAAGGGCGCGCTCCCCGCGCGTCCGGTAACCCAATTCGCGGTAGACCGGTCCAACTGGCAGATCGCCTACGCGGCGTACGCCAGTTTCAACGGAACCACGCCCACCAAGCCAGGGCATGTATTCGCAACGATCAACGGCGGCAAGTCCTGGAAGGACATCAGCAGCAACCTTCCGGACGCGCCGGTCAACTCGATAATCCTCGATCCGAGCACGGCTAACACGCTGTACGCCGGCACCGACGTAGGTCCGTTCGTCACCACCAACGGCGGCGCATCGTGGTCGCCGCTCGGCACCGCGATTCCGTCTTCTGCGATCTGGCAGCTCGACCTCGACGCCCGCAACCGGGTACTCGCTGCGGGCACGCACGGCCGCGGGGCATGGCGCTACAACGACCCGACCGTCAAGCCCGCGCTGATCGTTTCGAAGAGCGACGACGGCTCCCCGGTCGGCCCGGGCAGCAACCTCAGCTACACCATCAAGGTGCGCAACATCGGCAACGCGGATGCGACCGGCATGTCGATCACCGACCTGATTCCGGTCGGCACGTCGTTCGTCTCGGCGAGCAACGGCGGCACCCTCTCCAAGGGTCGTGCGGTGTGGTCCGGCCTCACGGTGGCGAAGCAGGCCAGCACCTCCGTGACGCTGACGGTCCAGATCTCGCCGGCGTTGTCCTCGACGGTCACCCAGATCGTCAACGACAAGATCGAGGTGGCTTCAGCGCAGGGTGCCAGCACCACCGGCAGTCCGCACACGACCCCGATCGCTCCGCCTCGCGCCGTCGCACTCACGCCGGCCAGTCAGACGGACGGCAACAAGGTCGGTTCGTCGGTGGATTACCCGGTGCACATCCGCAACCTCGGTTACCTCGCCGACAGCTACAACGTCAGCGTGGCAACTGGGTTCTCGGCCACCGTGCTCGACTCCACCTGCACCAGCGCAGTCACGACGACAGCGACGATCGCAGCCGGTCAGACGACGGATGTCTGTTTCCGGGTGACCGTGCCTCTTGGGGCGACGAACGGCCAGACTGACAACGCAACGGTCACAGCAACGTCGACTTCGTCGGCCACCGTCAGCGGTACGGCGATCGTCAACACGATTGCGGTGACAGCCGCAACCTTGTTGGTCGACAACGACAATGACAGTCCTGATGTGAAGTCGATCTACCAGGCGGCGCTGACCGGTGCCGGGCAGGCATTCAGCTTCTGGGACCTAGGGATCGACAACGCACTGCCGCTGACCTACATGAAGGCGCACAAGAACATCGTGTGGTTCACCGGCAACTCCTACCCGGGACCGGTGCTGCCGTACGAGGAGCGGCTCAGTGCGTTCCTCGACAACGGTGGACGGCTGATGGTGTCGGGTCAGGACATGCTCGATCAGGCGGCCGGCACGACCGCCTTCGTCCAGAACTACCTACACATCAGCTGGGACGGCACCGAGGCGCAGAACGACAAGCTCACCAACAATGTGCACGGTAGTGCGGGTGGGCCGGTGGGAGCAGGGCTTGGCACCGTACCGCTCGACCTGACCGTGCTCGGCGCGGACTTCATGGACCAGATCACGCCGATCGCTCCGGCCTTGCCGGAGTTCACCGACGACGCGGCGGCGACCAATGCTCTCTCGGTCGACACCGGCACCTACAAGGTCGTCGCGTTGGCGTACCCGTTCGAGGAGTACGGCTCGGCGGCTGACAAGGTCGATCTAGTGAATCGGGTGATGACCTTCTTCGGCCCGTAACCGTGCGAACCAGCTAGGCGGTACGCCGAGAGGGGCGCCCCACCCGGGGTGCCCCTCTCGGCGTACCGCTGCCGCCTTGCCCACTAGGCCGCGAGCTGCCGCGATCCCTCGCTGGCGTGACAATCCATGCGAAGGACTCGGCCTGCTTGCTCGCAGCTCGCGTAGCCACCCCCCACCCGATCCTGCCACGATGATCTCGCAACGCCGTCGTCTGCGGTAGGGAGAGTTAATGTGGTGGTCGAGAGCGGGATGGTCCGCGAGTTAAAGGCCGGTTTCAGTGGTGTGGTTCTTTCGCCAGAGGACCCGGAATACGACGAGACGCGTCGCGTCCATAACTGATGGCGCTCGCTGAATTTCCTCAGTTGTGCTCGCCGAAATTCCCCACCTTGTGGTGGTGGTCAGCGTAGCGGTTGACGGGTTCCGGTGGTCGTAGCGCGCAACTTTTCGGCTCTCGCGTTGTGGTCGCGCAGGCGGTATGAGTCGCCGTCGAGGTTGAGCACGACGGAGGTGCCGCCACCCGGGTCCACCCCACCGCGAAGGCCTTTCCGCATCGCGTCCCCGGGTTCAACCTGATCATCATCGCCCAATGGACCGTCCCTGATGACGAGCAGGCCTGCACCACGTGGGCGCGAGACACCTTTGACTCGCTGCGAGATCACATGGCCGACGCCTCTTACGTGAACTACCTCGATGCCGATGACGGCGCCCGTATCACTGCGGCTTACGGGCCCAACTACTCAAGGCTGCGGGCCGTGAAGCGCATATACGACCCGAGCAACATCTTCCGACTTAACCAGAACATCGCGCCAGCGTGAGACTGCTCGCGGCGCGGGCCTAGTCGTAGATGACGGCGGCGCCGCGGTGCCTCAGATCTGCGAGTCCGTTCCGCATGGCCCGCAACTGCTCGGGCGGATGCCCCCATCCCGTCAAGGATTTCGCCGACGACCGGCACCGGCTCCCTGGTCCGATAGGACCGGGTCGGGTTGGCGGGGAACTTCTTGTCCGTCACATTCGGGTCGTCTTCCAATGCGCCCGTCGACTTAACGATGTAGATCCGCCACGGCCTTCTCCAACGGCAAGCTCGGCGCCCCAAGTCGCGGCGTCCAACGTCTCCGTCACGTCGACGTAGTTCATGACGCGACCTTCCTCAAAGTTCGACTCGTAGCCCGGCACGAGGAGGTCGGCGACCGCGAGGTCTGCCTTCGTCCCGTGGAGCAGTCCTCCTGCCTCGTAGACCTCGAATGGCTCTGGTCGCCGCGACATGTTCCCCCGGCACCAAATCCCGATGAGCATGAACAATCCGGCGGCGGTGCCGCAACCCGCCGTTGGCCAGTCGAGGCGCCGGTTCCGCCGTAGTCGCTATCGGCCGTCCACGTAAAGGGCAGTACGGGGTCCTCAACAGCGGATAGCTGCCGCTTGAACGCGGTGGCGGCACGCAACCTCACCGCGTTCAGGGTCGCCGTTGGCCATTCCTGCCCGTAGCTCTCAAGGCCGCAGCCTCCGACAATGGCCCTGTTGCATGGCGACGAGTCTCCGCGGCCCGAGGGGTCGACACCGCGTGAAAACTGACCCCGTGGCTACGGCTGAAATTCGCTTAGGCGTGTCCCACGACGCCGCCTGGTTCAAGTTCGGCGCTTTGAATCGGGCCTCGAACGGCGGCTGGCTGCCAGCAGCGACCGCCCCGGGCTGTTGCAACGGCCTCCGCCAGCACCGTCCGTGCCGCCTTGGTCACGTCCAGTAGAACTCTTTACAGCCCCTCCCGGTGCGAGAACTATTCGCGACATCAGCCCGGCAAGGACGCCGGACAAGGAGGGGCCATGAAAACCAGCAGGCTCAGAGCACGTTGGCTAATCGCCGGCCTGGCGGGGGGAACGCTGATTCTCCCCGCGGTGGGTTCGGCACAGGCGGCACCGTCGGCTGCAGCGGCCGCCAAACCAAAATTCGCAGGCGCAGTTGCCTTCGACGTATCCCCGGCTCTCGCCGTCGCTGCCCAGCGCGCCCCCATGAGTCGTACGCCGTACACGCGGCCCGAGGTCGGTGCCACCGTCGCCGACACCGGCTTCACCGGCGACTCGGCAGTGCAGACGAACGCGGTCAGCTCTGCCGCAACGGTAGGCTCGACGATTGCGAACTTCGAGGGGCTCGGCAACGAGGACAACTTCAACATGTTCGGTTTCCGGGTCAACCCGCCCGATCCCAACGGCGAAGTCGGACCCAACCACTTCGTCGAAATGACCAACCTGACATACGCGGTTTACGACAAGGCTGGGACAAAGCTGCTCGGCCCCGCCGACACCGGCACACTGTGGACGGGCTTCGCTGTTCCCGACTGCACGGACCCGTCCGGCGACCCGGTCGTCGTCTACGACCAGTTCGCGGATCGCTGGATCCTGTCGCAGTTCACTACACGCGGCCCGCAGTATTACAACTGCGTCGCAATCTCGACGACCGGTGACCCGACGGGCACCTACTTCCGGTACGCGTTCAGCGCTGGCCTGAACTTCCCTGACTACCCGAAGTACGGCGTGTGGACCGAC
>JBDSAK010000447.1:0-5951 GCA_039922195.1 Mycobacteriales bacterium | reverse complement strand
AAGACCAGCCAGTGCGCGGCGCCGGGGACCGACCATTTGAGCATCCGCGAATGTCCGACGGATTCCCTGAGGACAGCGGCGGTCCTGACACCCCCCTGCGCCGTGCGGTCGTGCACCGCACGGCCGAGCCGGAGAACGTCGACGAGCCGGGCGACGGCGCGCGCCAGCAGCGCGAGCGCGACAATCGTCAGGGTGAGCGACACGATGATCGCGGCGGTCTGCATCGAGCAGGTCCTTCGTCGAAGATCCGGGCACGCGGCGGCCCCGGGCGCAGGCGGTTCGGGGAAGAGTATCGACCGCGACGCGCGCGCGGCGAAACTGCGGCCGGCGCCCACCGCGTCGCGCCCGAGAGGAGGCCGGGAGGTGACCAGCCGCGTCCGGCGAGCGGCCCTGCTCCTGGTGCTCCTCGTCGGGTGCGCGTCCGAACCGGCAGGTGACCGGCCTGCGGTCAGCGCGCCGCCGCCACCGACCACCTCTGCGCCGCCTCCGACCGGCCCACCCCAACCACCGACCAGCCCAGCGCCGTCACCGACGGGCCCACCCCAACCACCGACCAGCCCAGCCCCGCCACCGATCAGTGCCGGCGCTGTCACTGTGACCTTTGATCGCGCCCCGCCACTGGTGGTGGAGGTCGCCGGTACGCCGGCCGAGCGGCAGCGCGGATTGATGAATCGAACGGAACTGGCGCCGGGCGCGGGCATGCTCTTCGTGTTCCCGGGTGCGGCGACCGGCGGCTTCTGGATGAAGAGCACGCTCATCCCGCTGTCGATCGCCTACGTGAACGACGGCCGCGTGGTCTCCACGGCCGAGATGACGCCATGCCCGCCTGAGACGACGGACTGCCCGACGTATTCGGCCGCCGGGCCGTACACGCACGCCGTCGAGGCCGCGGCAGGCTTCTTCCCGGAGCACGGGGTGCGCGCGGGCGCCCGCATGCAGGTCGCGGGCGACGTACCGACCCCGCAATAGCGGCCGGGGATTAGGCTCGCAGTGGTGCGAGCCGCAGGGCTCCGTCCAGACCCGTCGAAAGACCGCATTTCGGCACTGACAGGAGTCCGTTGAACGTGCCCCCCCGGCCGTCCCTGCGCCGGATTCCGGTGGTCGTCCTGCTCTCGGTCGGGATGCTCCAAGCGCCGGTTCTCGGTGCGCCGGCCGCCGCACAGCGGCCGGTTGACGAAAGCACGGCCATGCGCAGCCTGCGGGCGAGTGCCGGGCCGTCGCTGCGGGTCACCCGGCACGCCAGGACCGGCCGGGTCCGCTTCCTCGGCTCGGCGCAGGGGCGTCCGATCGAATCGCGGCGGGCAGCGCGCGGTGTGCTCCCCGAGACCGCAGCGCGCGGATTCCTCCAGCGCCATGCCGCGCTGTTCGGTACGTCGCCCAGCGGCGCAGACCTGCGCCTCCTGCGCAGCACCTCGCGACCGGGCGGCAGTGCGGTTCGCTTCCAACAGCTCACCCGCGGTGTGCCGGTGCTGGGCGGGGAGTTCGTGGTCGCGCTCGGCGCGGGCAACTCGATCCTCAGCGTGAGTGGCGAGTCGACGGAGGCCGCCGCGGTCACGGCGGCGCCGATCGTGACGAGCGCCCAGGCAGCAGGAATCGCGGCGGGCATCGTTGCGCGTGACCATGCCGCAGCGCAGTCCGCGTTGCGCACCAGCGCGCCCGTACTGCAGATCTACGACCCCGCGCTGCTCGGCGTACCCGGCACCTCCGCCACATCGCTCGTCTGGCTGGTCGCAGTCCGCGGCACCGGGACCGTCGAGGTGAGCCGGGTAGTCCTCGTCGATGCGACGAGCGGGTTCGTCCGTCTCAACTTCGACCCCGACCCGAAGGCCAAGAAGCGATTCGTGTGTGACCGCAACAACCAGCGCCTCGACCCGGATGGGTGCAAAGCGCCGTACACGATCTCCGAAGGTGGCTCGACGGCGCGCGCATCGGTGGACGCGTACAACGCGTACCTCTACGCAGGCGACACCTACGACTATTACCAGTCGCGGTTCGGTCGCGACAGCCTGGACGACAAGGGTTTGCCGCTGCGGTCGACGGTTCGATACTGCCCTGAAGACAGTGACGACAATGCGTTCCCGGCCCCCTGCCCATACTCGAACGCATACTGGAACGGCGACGAACGGCACATGGTCTACGGCGCAGGATTCGCCAGCGCCGACGACGTCGTCGCGCACGAACTCACCCACGGTGTCACCCAATTCGAAGCGAACCTGTTCTCGCTCTATCAGGCCGGCGCCGTCAACGAATCGATCTCCGACGTCTTCGGCGAACTCATCGACCAGTACAACGCGTCGCTGCGCACGCGCGGTCGCGACAGCACCGGCGAAGGGGGCTCGGTCGACTACCGCTGGGTGCTCTTCGAGGACGGACCCGGCGGATTCGGCCGTGACATGCGCGACCCGCGCAGGCACAAGGAGCCGGACCGCATGCGCAGCGGTTACTACTCCGCCGAGAACGAATGGTCGGACGCGTGGGACAACGGCGGCGTACACACCAACAGCGGCGTCGGAAACAAGGCGGCATACCTGATGGCAGTGGGCGGCGCCTTCAACAACAGAACGATCGACCCGGCGGACGCGCTGGGCAACGAGAAGCTTGGGCAGCTCTACTACCGCGCACTCACCCAGCACTTGACCAGCGGCAGTGACTACGCCGATCTCGCCGACGCCTTGCGCCAGTCGTGCGCAGAGCTCGTCGCGGGCGGTCCGATCCCCGTTGCCGGCACGTCACTGACCTTCACTGATGCCGATTGCGCCACGGTGTTGACCGCAGTTGACGCCACGGAGATGTACCTGTTGCCGATCGTGCGGCAGCGCCGCAGCCGTGACGGATCGATCGTCACGCTCGACGCAACGAACCCCGACGCGGCCGTGTGCAACGAGGGCACCCAGCCGTCGTACCTTTTCTACGACTCCCTCGAGCACCCGCAAGTGGGCAACTGGGAGACCGCGCGCCGCACCGGCGCCCGAGATTGGTTCTATCCGCAGAACCCCAATCCTTTCGGTCTCGAGCTCGAATACGCCAAGAGCGGCCGCAAGCACATGTTCGGCGACGATCCGGAGGCGCGATCGGACTTCGCGATCAGCACGACGCGGGGCGTCGTCCCGACCGCGACGACGTACCTGCGCTTCGACCATTCCTACGTGTTCGACTTCAACTACGACACGGGTGTCGGGGTCGACAGCGGCGTCGCGGAGTACAGCGTCGACGGCGGCCGCACCTTCCTCCGGCTGCGACCCGAAGCGGGGGAGGGCTATGGGCCGGTGGCCGGTCGGGCAACCGGTAACAACAGCGCGATCCAGGGCGAAGGCTTCGTCGGTGACAGCCACGGCTACGTCTCCAGCCGCTTCTTCCTCGGCGACCTGACCGGGCAGTCGGTCAAGATCAGGTTCCGGATCGCCACCGACTCGCGGTTCGGCAACTACGGATGGTTCGTCGACGACGTACGCATCTACGAGTGCGCCGCGGGGAATGTCGCCCCGACCGGCCCGCCACCGCCGCCGGTCATCGTGTCCGCGACTCCGGTCGAGGACGGCCTCGCCGTCATCTGGTCGGCGCCGACCGCGCCCACCGGAATCCTCGGTTACACGATCGTCGCTCGCTCCGCGTCGCACACCGCGATGGCGTCCGTTCCGACCGGCACGGCCGGGTACACGCTGCGCGGACTGTCGGCCGACGCGTCGTACGCCGTGACGGTGCGCGCGCGAAGCGCGTTCGGTGACTCGCTGTCCGAGTCGACGCAGCCCGTCACGCCCATCGACGAGCGGCCACCGGCGCCCCCCACCTCGGTGAGTATTTCGCCCGGACTCGGTGCCGCGACCGTGTCCTGGACTCCGGATCCGCGCAGCTACTTCACCGGCGCCCGCATCGTCGTCAAGGCTGGTGCCATCGCGCCGCGTACGCCCACCGATGGCCGCGCCATCGACGCGGCCAAGGGATCGAGCACGCGAGTCGCGGGCCTACTGCCCAACACGCCGTACGCCTTCTCGGTCTTCCCCCGCGATGGGCGCGGTGCTTTGGAAACGGCGCCCGCGGCCGCGCGCGTCGAGGGCAGTGCACTGAGCGTCGTACTCGCCCGGTCCCGCGGACGCAGCGCGCCAACCGAGGTTTCCGGCGTCCTGCGCAACAGTAGGGGCGCGCCAGTTGCCGGTGCGCGCATCGACCTGATGTACCGCGCTCCCGGCGGCATGTGGCGTCTGCACGACGTCATGATCGCGACCCGGACCGGCACCTTCGAGTTCGAGGTCTTCGCCCCGTCGGGTGACGTCCAGGCCCAGTTCCGGGGCGGCCAAGGGGTGCTGGGCTCGGCCTCCATGGTCCTCCCCGTCGCCGCCGCCAAGTAGCGCCCCGCCCCACCCCAATAACCGCGAAGTGACCAGTGACCGTGAATCGTCACGCTCACGACCGTCCGAAAGTCGACGGAAACGGTCATTTCACGCTCAGTAAGTTGAGGTGTTCGGTGGCGAAAGATTGAGCCGGAATGACTCAAGGCGATTTGACGTTGGACCGGGTGCTCGGCAGCATGAGCCTCGAGCACTCAAGATCCAGCGGGCCCCGGCCCACAACCAGCGATAGGTGATCAACATGGCACGAGCGGTGGGCATCGACCTCGGTACGACCAACTCGGTCGTCGCGGTCCTCGAAGGCGGCGACCCGACCGTCATTGCGAACGCGGAGGGCTCGCGGACGACGCCCTCGGTGGTCGCGTTCGCCAAGAACGGCGAAGTGCTCGTCGGCGAGGTCGCCAAGCGCCAGGCGGTGACCAACATCGATCGCACCGTCCGCTCGGTGAAGCGGCACATGGGCACCGACTGGAAGATCGACGTCGACGGCAAGACGTTCACGCCCCAGCAGATCAGCGCGTTCATCCTGCAAAAGCTCAAGCGCGACGCGGAGGCCTACCTCGGCGAGACCATCACCGACGCCGTTATCACCGTGCCCGCCTATTTCGGCGACGCCGAGCGGCAGGCAACGCAGGAGGCCGGCACGATTGCCGGCCTCAACGTGCTGCGGGTGGTCAACGAGCCCACCGCGGCAGCGCTGGCGTACGGGCTGGACAAGGGCACCGACGAACAGACCATCCTCGTCTTCGACCTCGGTGGCGGCACCTTCGACGTGTCGCTGCTCGAGATCGGCGAAGGCGTCGTCGAGGTCAAGGCCACCAGTGGCGACACGCATCTCGGCGGTGACGACTGGGACCAGAAGATCGTCGACCACCTGGTCAAGGAGTTCCAGAACGGTCACGGCATCGACCTGAGCAAGGACAAGATGGCGGCGCAGCGGCTCCGCGAGGCGGCCGAGAAGGCCAAGATCGAGCTCTCGCAGCAGACCGAGACGCACATCAACTTGCCCTACATCACCGCTTCCGCCGAGGGTCCGTTGCACCTCGAGGTGAAGCTCACGCGGTCGGAGTTCCAGCGGATGACGGCTGACCTGCTCGAGCGGACCAAGGGCCCGTTCCACCAGGTCATCAAGGACGCCGGCGTCTCGCTGACCGACATCAAGCACGTGGTCCTCGTCGGTGGCTCGACCCGCATGCCCGCCGTCGTCGACCTGGTGCGCGAGCTCACCGGTGGCAAGGAGCCCAACAAGGGCGTCAACCCGGATGAGGTCGTCGCTGTCGGCGCCGCGCTGCAGGCCGGTGTCATGAAGGGCGAGGTCAAGGACGTCCTGCTCCTCGACGTGACGCCGCTGTCCCTGGGCATCGAGACCAAGGGCGGCATCATGCACAAGCTCGTCGAACGCAACACGACGATCCCGACCAAGCGCTCGGAGATCTACACCACCGCGGACGACAACCAGCCGTCGGTGCAGATCCAGGTGTATCAGGGCGAGCGCGAGATGGCGGCGTACAACAAGAAGCTCGGCATGTTCGAGCTGACCGGCCTGCCCCCGGCCCCCCGCGGCCTGCCGCAGATCGAGGTCACCTTCGACATCGACGCGAACGG
>JBDSAK010000446.1:0-5380 GCA_039922195.1 Mycobacteriales bacterium | reverse complement strand
GGTGCCGTAGAGCAGGTCGAACACCCGCAGGTCGAGGAAGAACGGGTCGTCGGCCTGACCGGCGAAGACCCGGCCGCGGCCGTTCGGGATGGTCTTGGTCGCCTGCGCACGCAAGGTCGCGTAGTCAGGCATGGACGCGTCGCCGACGTGTGACGGCGCGGCGACCGCGTCGTTCACGATGACGACCCGGCTGTAGGTGCCGTCGGCGCGGCGGCGGCGGAGCTCGACGTCGTAGGTCTGGTAGAAGTTCAGGGCCAAATCACCCAGGTTCTTCACCTGGCCGGTGTTGTAGAGGAACGTGTTCGGGTTGCGGTAGTGATCGGTGAAGTCGAACCGGTAAATGACATCCGGTGCCGCGTCACCGTTGTTGTCGATGTTGATGTCGTAGAGCGCGTGCTGGTCGAACCGGAAAAAGTTCGGGCCGCCGGCCGGGTCCTGGTTTGGGTAGTAGTTGGCGATGAGGGTGACCTTCGTGGCGTCGTCAGGGCTGACGAACGCGTAGAGGTCGGTGGCGTCGATCTGCGGCGCACTGGCCGTATACGGCGCCTCCCGGTGGCTGGACGCCTGGCTGATCGATGGTGCTAGCGCAGCTGGCACCCCCACTGCTGTGAGGCTGATGCCGGCGGCCATAGCCGCCGTACCGAGCCTCTTCATCCGTGTGGACATGGACTTCACTCTCCCGCTTCGTGACTACGGCGCCACGATTTGCGGCGCGCAGGGACTACGGGGGGTAGTTCGTTCGGATGTCCCATTTGGATGGTTACCTTGAACTTTTTTTTCAGCGGGGCAGTTCGACGCTGAAGCGCGCCTGGGCGGCCCAGCGCGGGGGAGCGTGGGGGGGCCTAGCGCTCGTGCGTGAGGTCCACCCGCTCGGCCGGGATGTCCCCGACCGGGTTCCCGACCACGGTCTCCCAGAAACCGGGAGTAAAGTGTGGCGTTCCGGTAACCCGGACGACCCACTTCACGCCTTTGTAGGCCCACTTGCCGGGCGGCTGGACGAACCGCAGCGGGCCACCGCTCTCCGGCGCGAGCTCGTTCCCGTCGAGGTGAGTGGCGAAGAACCCGGTGCGGAACTCGTCGATCGTCAATGCGCTCGCGTAGACACCGCCGGCGGCGCTGACGACGACGAAGTCTTCGCGCAGACCCGCGGCCTCGGCCACCGCGCTCCCGGGCACGCCGGTCCACACGCAGTCCGGTCGGGACCAACCCCAGACGCAGTGGAAGTCCTGGACGACGTCGTCGACGCCGAGCGCGAACAGTGTGTCGATCGAGAGCACCTGCGGTACGTCGACGCAGCCGTCGACCGTCAACGTCCACTGGGCGGCGGTAGCAGTCGGGATCTCCGCTTCCAGGTGCACCGGCGGGAGGTCGTCGAGCGGCCGCTGCACGCGGCGTACGTCGGCTCGCATGGCGCCTCCACTCGTCGGGCTGGTGATTTCACCGTAGGTCGCGCTGGTTTCTCCGGGGTTGCGCCCTTCGTTTCGGGCGTGTGAACAGGCAGTCGCGCCTCGGTGCGACACGACTGGCACAACCTGGCAACTCGACCGGTAGCACCAGCGAAACGCGTGCACGTCACGGTGGTGCCGGACCTACCGGATGGAGCAGGAATCATGGACTACGACATCAACAGAAGAACCGCGCTCAAGGCACTCGGTGCTGTAGCGCTTGCGCCGGCGCTCGCGTCATGCGCGGAAAATGGCGGTACGACCAAAGCTGTTGCCGCAGACAAGTCGAGCTCGAGCCCGAACCCCAGCTCGGCGGCCGCCGGCAAGCGCATAGTGAAACTCGGCTTCATCGCGCTCACCGACTGCGCGCCGCTCGTCATGGCCAAGGAACTCGGGTTCTTCGACCAGCGCGGCCTCGACGTACAGCTCATCAAGCAAGCGAGCTGGCCCGCGACCCGCGACAACCTGCAGACCGGCGAGATCGACGGCGCGCACTGCCTGTTCTCGATGCCGCTGTCGGTTGCGGCCGGTATCGGCGGCAAGGGCGCCAAGGATCTCAAGGTCGCGATGATGCTCAGCAACAACGGCCAGGCGATCACCGTCAGCTCGTCGACGTTCAAGGACGTGGGGTACGCCGACCTGGCCGCTGCGAAGGCAGCACTCGAGGCCAAGCCGCCGACGCTGGCGATGACGTTCCCCGGCGGCACGCATGACATCTGGCTGCGTTACTGGCTGAAGGCGACCAGGGCTGACACCAGTCAGGTGAAGATCATCCCGATCCCGCCCGCGCAGATGGTGCAGAACATGAAAGTCGGAGCCATGCAGGGCTACTGCGTCGGCGAGCCGTGGAACGCGGTCGCCGTCAAGGAAGGCATCGGCAGCACCCACATCACCACCCAGGACATCTGGACGCACCACCCGGAGAAGGCGCTGGTCGTCAGCGAGAAGTTCGCGGCAGAGAAGAAGGACGTTCTCAAGGACGTGATGGCCGCCGTACTCGAAGCCGCCAAGTGGCTCGACGACCCGGCGAACACACCAAAGATGGCGCAGACGATCGGCGCCGACTCGTACATCAAGGCCGATGCCAAAGCGATCGAGGGCCGCATCCTCGGCACCTACGACCTCGGCGGCGAACTCGGCGAGAAGACGTTCACCGAGGACCGGATGCGCTTCTTCCGCGACGGACTCGTGAACGCACCTCGTCGTTCGCACGCGATCTGGTTCCTCGCGCAGTACCAGCGGCTCGGCTTGCTGAATGAGGCGCCGCCGTACAAGGAGATCGTCGACTCGTTGCTCCTGACCGACCTGTACGCCGAGGTGGCGGCGGCAGAGAAGATCGCGGTCCCGGCCGACGACATGACGCCGTTCGAGGTCAAGCTCGACGGCGCGACCTTCGACCCCGCGAAGCCCGAAGACGAGGTGAAGCGCGCATGAGCACCATGACTGAGGCATTGACGAGGATCCGCAGCAACGGCGCTGCGACCGACGGCGCGTCCGCCCTGTCCGGCGCCCTGCTGCGGGCCCGCGCCTTCGGCGAAGCCGTAGCGCTCGGGCTGTGTGGTGCGCTGCTGCTCGGCATCGCCTGGCAGATCATCGCCATGCGAGCGGCCGACGTACCGACACCGGTCGAGTCGCTGCGTGCGCTGCAGTCGCTGCTGGCGAATCCGTTCTACGACAACGGGCCCAACGACAAGGGCATCGGGCTGCAACTGCGCTTCTCGCTCCAGCGGGTGTTCACCGGCTTCGCGCTGGCGGCACTGGTCGGCGTACCGGCGGGTTTCCTGATCGGGTCGAGCAAGCGCGCGTGGCAGGCCTTCAATCCGATCGTCCAGCTGTTGCGGCCGGTGTCGCCGCTTGCGTGGTTCCCGATCTGGCTGGTCGCCTTTCAGAACGGATCGCGCGCGGCGGTTTTCGTCATCTTCATCACGGCGCTGTGGCCGACGCTGCTCAACAGCGCAACCGGTGCGCATTCGGTGCCGCGCGACCAGCGCAACGTCGCGCGGGTCTTCAAGTTCGGCCGCTTCGCCTACCTGCGGCACGTCCTGCTGCCGCACTCGATGTCGGCCACCGTCACCGGAATGCGGCTGTCGATGGGCCTGGCCTGGGTCGTCATCGTGGCGGTCGAGATGCTGTCCAGCACCCCCGGCGTCGGCTCGTTCGTATGGATCGCCTACAACGCCGGCGATCTACCCCAGGTCGCCGCAGGCATCCTCGTCATCGGCCTGGTCGGTCTCGTGCTCGACCTGGCGTTCCTCAAGCTGCAGAAGGCCGTCACTATTGCGGAGGTGCACGCATGAGTCTGCAGATCCGCGGCCTCAACAAGGGATTCCATGTCAAACGGGCCGGCTGGCAGCCGGTGCTGCGCGATCTCGATCTGACCGTCGAGCCGGGCGAGTTCGTCGCGCTCATCGGTCACTCCGGTTGCGGAAAATCGACGCTGCTCAACGTCGTCGGCGGCCTGATGACGCCCGACAGCGGCTCGATCACCGTCGACGGTGTCGCCGTGACCGAGCCGGGGCCGGACCGCGCGATGGTGTTCCAGAGCTACTCGTTGCTGCCCCGCCTTTCGCTGCTGGACAACGTGCGGTACGCCGCCGGCGCCGCCCGCCCTGGTCGCTCGCGAACCGTCACCGACGAGATCTCCGAGCGCTACCTCACCGCTGTCGGCCTGTGGGAACACCGCGGAAAGCGGCCGGCGCAAGTCTCGGGCGGCATGGCACAGCGTTGTGCCGTCGCCCGAGCCTTCGCCGTCGAACCGCGCGTGCTGCTGCTCGACGAACCGTTCGGGGCACTCGACGCACTGACCCGCGCCAAGCTGCAGCAGCAACTCGTCGAGTTGTGGAGCGGCGAGTCGGAGACCGAGGTCGTGCTGATGGTGACGCATGGCATGGACGAGGCCGTGCTGCTCGCCGATCGGGTCGCCGTACTCGCTCCCCCGCCAGGCCCGTCACTGATGGAGATCGTCAACGTGCCGATCGCGCGGCCCAGGGATCGCGGCACGCTGGTGGACGATCCGGATTTCCGGGCCGCGCAGCGGGCGCTCGCCGATCTGCTGGAGCGGGACAGCTCGGCCGCGGCGTGACCGGACGCGCTGTTCATCTCACCGAAACGACCCTGTAGCTCACGCGGAACTCGGCTGCGACACGCTGCAGTCTGGCGAGGCAGAGGAGGAAGTGACGTGAACGGGCTACGCGTGGGCATCACGGCCGATCGGAAGGGACGCGAACTTCAGGACGCGCTCATCCGGCAGGGCGCGACTGTCACGTGGGGGCCGACTATGGCTGTCGTCCCACCGGAGGACGACGAACTGCTCGCTGCCGAGACCGATGCGATGCTCACGGCGCGGCCGACGTACGTGGTGGTGTCCACAGCAACCGGGCTCGCGGCCTGGCTGCGCGCGATCGATTCGACCCGCCGCGCGGCCGTGCTCGAGTTGCTCGGCTCGGCAACGCTGATCGCGCGCGGCGCGAAGGCCGCGGGCGGCGTGCGCGCTACTGGTTTCAGCGCCGCGTTCGTCTCTCCCCGCGAGACGATGGACGACGTCGCCGACTGGCTGCAGGCCACGGTGCCCGGGGGATCGACCATCGGCATCCAGGTGCACGGCGGCGAGACGGTCGGCAGCCTTGACGCGCTGCGCCGAGCGGGCATGTCGATCCACACCGTTGCGCCGTACCGGTGGATCCTGCCGGCCGACCTCGAGCCGGCGAAGGCCCTCGCCACGTCGCTGGCCGCCGGCGAGATCGATGTGCTGGCGTGCACCAGCGCGCCGGCGGTGCGGCACCTGTTCGAGATCGGGTCTGCCATGGGCTTGGTCGACCAGATGCGCGCCGCATTCAGGGCGACGACTGCCGCGGCCGCGGTCGGCCCCATTACGGCGCGCGCCTTCGAGCTCGAGGGCGTCTCCGTCGCCGTGATGCCGATCCGGGCGCGGACCG
>JBDSAK010000445.1:0-12458 GCA_039922195.1 Mycobacteriales bacterium | reverse complement strand
GAACCGGACTGACTGAGTGTTACTGACTGAGTGTTACTGGGCGACCTGGTTGAGCTCGTTCGGCGTCGGCATCTGCGCCTCGTGCGGGTGCGTCGGGCCGTCGTAGACCTTGAGCTTGCTGAGCATCTGCCGGCCCAGCGTGTTGTGCGGCAACATGCCCTTGATCGCGCGCTCGACGGCGACCTTTGGGCGGGTGCCGAGCAGCTCGGTGTAGCTGGTCTGGCGCAGACCGCCCGGGTAGCCGGAGTGCCTCGTATACATCTTCTGCTCGCGCTTGTTGCCGGTGAGGGCGACCTTGGCGGCGTTGACGATGATCACGAAGTCGCCCGTGTCCAGGTGCGGCGCATAGATCGGCTTGTGCTTACCGCGCAGCAGCTTGGCGGTCTGACTGGCGAGCCGGCCGAGCACGATGTCGCTCGCGTCGATGACGTGCCACTGGCGGGTGATGTCCGCCGGCTTGGGGGTGTACGTGCGCACGGGTCGACCTTCTTCTTCCTGGCTGTGGTGGTGCCGCCGTCAAACGCGAGGCGCTGGGCGGCTGCGGGCAGCGGTCAAGCCGCTGCGCACAACGACCATGAAGGATACCGGCACGCGGCCAGCAGGGTCAACGCGGGCCGCCCCCGCCCCGCGCGGCGCCGGCGCGCAGCAAGTTCAGCTACGCGCTCCGGCGCGCGCGGCATCGGAGGGATCGACTGGCGCCGCTATACCTGCGCGATGTGCATCGCCGCGCGCTCGGCAGCGTGCGGCTGCCGCTCGCCTGAGGTGGCGAGCATGGCAGCGATGAATTCGGCTTGGACAGGCCGAGAGAACAGGAAGCCTTGGCCGTGGGAGCAGCCCATGCCTTTGAGTTCGCCGAGCTGGTCGTTCTGCTCGATGCCCTCGGCGACGGTCGCGAGCTGCAAGGTTTGGGCCAGCGCCACGATCGTGCGCGTCAGCTCGCTCTCCTGCGTACCCGCGGCGCACTGCATCACGAACGAGCGGTCCAGCTTGAGGACGTCGACGGGCATGCGGGAGAGATACGACAGCGACGAGTACCCGGTGCCGAAATCGTCGATCGCAATCTTGACGCCCATCGCCCGGATAACGCCCAGCAGGTCGAGGACCTCGTTCGTGTGCTGGATCAGCACGCTCTCGGTCATCTCGAGAGTCAGCGACGAGGGCTCGACACCGTGCGTCGTCAACGCCGTCTCCAACTGTCCGATGAGTGCGGGCGTCAACTGCCGGCCCGAGATGTTGACCGCGACGCTGAACGGCTGGTCGTGAAGCACCCGCCAGATCGCCGATTGCCGGCACGCTTCGTCGATGACCCAGGCGCCGATCTCGCCGATGAGCCCGATCTCTTCCGCGGTGCTGATAAAGCTCAGCGGCGGTACGTCGCCGCGCTCCGGGTGATTCCAACGCAGGAGTGCTTCTACGCCCGTCAACCTGCCGCTGGAGAGCTCGACCGTCGGCTGGTACTCGAGGTGGAACTCGCCTCGCCGCAATGCTCGCCGCAGGTCGTTCTCGAGTTCGAGCCGGGTGAGCGCGGACGCGTGCATGTCCGGCTCGTAGACTTGATAGCCCCCTTCGCGCGCAGCCTTGGCCTGGTACATGGCGAGATCAGCGTTGCGCAGTAGCTCCTCGACATCCTCGAGACCGGTTCGGTTGACCGCAACGCCCATCGATGCGCGGACCAGGACCTCTCGTCCCCCGATCGCGAAACCGACCTGCAGAGCATGACCGAATCGCCGTGCGACTTCGAATGCCTCTTCGTCGGAAGACATCGACTCGACGAGCACCGCGAATTCATCACCGCCGAAACGAGCAACGGTGTCGCCGGGCCGCACGCATGCCGACAAACGTTGCGCGACCTGGCTCAACAGCTCGTCGCCGCACCCGTGCCCGAGTGAGTCATTCACGCTCTTGAATGAGTCCAGGTCGATGAAGATGACGGCGAGCGGTGAGGCAGTGCGAACACACGCAGCAAGCGCACGCTCGACGCGGTCCGCGAACAACGCCTTGTTCGCGAGCCCGGTCAACTCGTCGTGGAACGCCTGGTGAATGAGCTGTTGTTCGAGACGCCGGCGTTCGGTCACATCTCGGATGGTGATGACGAAGCCGTTGACCGCCGGGTCGTCGACGAGGGACGTGACAGTTGTCTGCGTGTGCCGGATATCCCCGTCGGCGTGCCTGACGGCGACGTCTATGGTGGTCGTCGCACGTGGCTGGTCGCGCAGCTGCAACAGCACTTCAGCGGCTCGTGGCGCATCGTCGCTGACGATCAATTCCGCGAGTTGCATTCCGGTGAGTTCGCCGTCGGCGTACCCGAATACCCGTTCCGCTGACGGTGTCTGGAAGTCGATGACACCGCTTGAATCGAGGACAAGGATCACGTCTGAGGAGTTGTGTACCAGCGACGCAAACCATCGTTCGCGCGTTGCGAGTTGCTCGGTGCGCTCCTCGACGCGGCATTCGAGATTGCGAGACAGCCAGTCATTCTCGAGCATCGTCAACACTTGCCGCCCGACGAGCAGCACGAGTTCCGCCAGCAGGAGTGGTGCGCTGAAAGTACTCAGTCCGGCGCCCTGGACAAGCCGGATCGATTCGACGAGAAGAGCCACGACGACAGCGACGTAGGGCGCGAGCAACCCCAGCCTGCGGGTCCGGCTCGACTCTTCTGCTTCGGTAGAACTGCCGCCGATGGTGGCGGCTATCGCGATCAGTGAAAAGCCGACAGCCCAGCCGAGGTCGACGGGGCTGCCCGACTGGTAGGCATCGCGCTGCGTCAGCAGCAGGAAGCCGGTGTCACCGACACCGAAGGCGAATGTGCCCGCGGCAAGGGTGAGGATCGTCGCGACCCGAACCTCACTGCCATGACGGGCGCGAGCAACGAGAACGAGAGCGAGGATGATCGCGACGCAGTCGCCCACCGGATAGGCGAGGCTGATGGCGTTCTTGACCCAACTCGTCTCCCACGCATCGATCGTCGGCGCTAGTACGAGCTGCCAGGACACAAGGAGGATCGCCACGCCGATCACCAAGCCATCAAGCAGCATGCGAACGCGAGTCGCTATCTGTAGCTGGGCGTACGGCATGAGAACGAGGCCACAGAGCAACAGCGGAATGGCAGCGAGATAGCCGACATCAGCGAGTGACGGGAATGGCACCTCGCGCCTGAGCACCTGCTCGTAGACCGACCAGACAGTCTGGCCGAGGCCCCATGACATGACGGCGGCAGCAATCAGCAGCCACGAGCGTCGCCGGCTACCGGTCTCCGACAGCGCGCGTGCCATGCAGCAGAGGGCTGCGCCGAGCGGCAAGGCGATCAGCAGGACGTTGCTGACCACCTTGGCGCTGATCGGGCCAATACCGCCCATGAGTGTCGCCAAGGCGAAGACCGAAAGGACGATCAGGAACCCGCCTCGTTGAGCGCGGACTGTGGGCCGGGCATGCAGCGTCGCAAGCGTCATGACCTTTTATCGGCATTCCACCCGCTTGGCCTAATCACCGGAGCAGAAAATCTTTTCAGCGTCATCCTTCTCGGCTATTCACCTGGGCGCCCGGCGAGCCGATGGAGACGGAGGGCGGGTGTGGCTTGTCCCTGGCGACGGCGGCGGAGGATCGAGTGTCTTTACTGACGACCAATCCGTACGGCGACCGTACGCTGGCGTCGGCACGCCTCCCCGCAGGCTGGCCCTCGGCCCTGGCCCCCGTTGAACTAGGCCTGCTCACGAACGAGACGCCGTTCCTCGCCACACACCTTCCGAGCATCGAGGAACGCTACGCGGATTTCATCGCGGCGTTCCGCGGGCGCGTTGCTGCGCACTACGCCGTGAAGTGCAATCCGTCGCCGCCTGTCCTCGCCGCTCTGTATCGGGCGGGCGCGGGTTTCGAGATCGCGTCCGCGTTCGAGCTGCGGCTTGCCATGAAGGCAGGGGCGGCCGCCGAAGACATCCTGTACAGCAACCCCGTCCGGCCGTCCGCGCACTTGCGAGCCGCGGCCGAACTCGGCGTCAAGTACTTCGTCGTGGACGGCCCGGGTGAACTCCACAAGGTCGCGGCACACGCACCGGGCACCGCAGTCATCGCCCGCATCCGGGTCGACGACGGCGGCAGCCGCTTCCCGCTGTCGTCGAAGTTCGGGGCCGATCCGGAAGTCGCCTGCAGGCTGCTGCTGCAAGCTCCGCGGCTCGGGCTCCAGCCCGCCGGGTTGACGTTCCATGTCGGCTCGCAGTCCACCGACCCAACAGCGTGGGCGCGCGCCGTCGAGCAGTGCGGCGAGGTCATGGTGACCCTCGCCGAGCACGGCATCCAACTGGAAATGCTCGACATCGGTGGCGGCTTCCCCGCGACCATCGGTGCCGGAGTACCTACGCTCGAAGAGATCGCCCAGCCCACGCTCGCGGCGATCGATCTGCTTCCTGTCCCCGTTGGGCGCATCGTCGCCGAACCGGGCAGGGGCCTCGTTGCGGATGCATCGGTGATGGCCGCAACTGTCATCGGCCGCGAGCGCCGCGGCGGGCGGGTGTGGGTCTACCTCGACGTCGGCGCGTACAACGGCCTGATGGAAGCCGCGCAGACCGCGGGTCGCTGGCCTTTTCCGGTCCGTACGTCGCGCGAGGACGACCGGACGGCGGCTCGGTTGCACTGCACCCTGACCGGCCCGACCTGCGATTCCAGCGACACGATCCTCATCGATGCCGATCTTCCGGACACCATCGAGGAAGGCGACCGCGTCTACATTGGATCCGCCGGTGCCTACAGCATGAGCTACACCTCGTCGTTCAACGGCTTCAACGCCCCTCGCGACATCATTCTCGGCAGCTGACTCCATGATGCTCTCGTGGCTGTGCCTCGTGGCCGCGGTGGCTTCCTTCGGCAGCGCGTCGTTGCTGCAGGCCAGCGGCGCCCGCGCATCGCGGCACACGGCCGGCGCTTTTGGCTTGGTCAAGGACCTTGCCTTGAGCAAGCAGTACGCCGCCGGCACGGCACTGGATCTGTTCGCCGTCGTGCTCACCGCGATCGCTCTTCGCGACCTGCCGCTCTTCCTCGTCCAGGCTGCGACGGCGTCGAGTCTCGCGGTGACGGCCGTCGGCTCCGCGGTGTTGTTCCCCGCAGAACGTGGACGCGGCGTCTGGGTGCCGGTGCTCGCCATCACCGCGGGCATCACCTTGCTCGGATCGGCAGCCGCCGAAGGCAAGGGGTCCGCACTCGGAATCGGCGCGGTAGCAGTCATGGCGGCCGGCCTGCCCCTGTTGCTGCTCGCCAAGCTCGCGCTCGATCGCGCGGGCATGGCACCACGTATCCGGCACGCCGCACTGTCCGGGCTTGCCTACGCAGGGATGGGAGTGAGCCTGCGAACGCTTCGCATCCCGGACAATGCCTTGCTCGTCGTCGCCGAGCCGGTTGCTCTGACAGCGGCGGGATACCTCGCGCTGGCGTTGTTCTTCTTTGGCCGGGCACTGCAACGCGGCCGGGTGACCGAGGTGATGGCCATCGTCGTGTCCATCGACACGATTCTTCCGGCGTCTATCGGCGTCTGGCTGCTCGGTGATCGCACCCGGCCGGGGTGGGATGTCCCGGCTCTCGTCGGGCTCGCGGTCACCGTCGCCGGGGTTTTGTGGTTAGTGCGGTCGGAGCCGGGGAACCCGCAGTCCCCCGCCCCGAGCTGCCTGGCGACGCCAGTTGCAGCGGAACGACTGCCCGGCTAGAAGGGCCCGTTCTGCCAGGGACCCCAGATCGCGAAGGAGAAGCTGTTCGGAGCTGACGCTTGGATATTGACGAACAGCGTCATGCCGCCGGCAATCCGGCCGATCGCCCCGAACGTTGCCCCGGCGAACTCCTCGCCTTCCCGGCCGGGGATCGCGTTGCGCGCGAAGTCGAACAACCGGCCGTCCCGGGTGAGGCCGCGAAGGTAGTTATCGACGGTGCCGTCCTCGCAGAGCAGCACGGTGCCGCGCGGCGAGATCGTCAAGTTGTCCGGCAGGTCGAGCGTCCGCTTGCTCGGCGACTCGTAGACCATCGTGAGCTTCTCGCGCAGCGGGTCGTAGGCCCAGACCTGCCCATAGCCGATGCCGAACCCGCCCGAGGGTCCTCGCTCGTCGGGCGTGCCGCCCTGAGTTGACGTGAAGTACAACCGGCCGCGGCCGTAGGTGACCCCTTCGAGGCGGCTGAACTTCGCTGCTCCGAGGGCCAGACCCTGCGAACTCACGGCTACGAGGGCCTGGTCATTGGTCGTGCCCGCCGGCATGGTGGGATCGGGATCGGCGATCGGTACCCACTCTGTGTCGAAGGTGGTGCCGTTCTTCAGACCGACCCACAGATCGGCCTGATGGACCCCCTTCACCTTGAGCATCTCCAGCGTTCCACCATCGCGGATCGTCAGCGTCCGCCGGGGATCGACCGGCGCCTTGTACCGGTAGAAGCCGGAGGGGAAAGCGAAGTTGTCCTCGGTCTCGTACAGATAGCCGGTGTTCGGATCCAGCGCCACCGACTCGTGCGCGAACCGGCCGGCCTGCGTGATCGGCAGCCGTGCGCGCACCTTGTCCGGTTCCTGCCATGACGGCACTTCGAAGATGTAGCCATGTGGCTTGGTCAGAGCGGCGTTGGACACGCCCGTGAAGTCCGGGCCGACGTCCGGCCCGTTGACGGTCTCCTCCGCGGTGATCCAGGCGCCCCACGGCATCTGGCCCCCGGAACAGTTGTTCTGCGTTCCGCTGCAACTCACCCACGTGCGCGCCCCTGAACCGGTGCGGAACACTTCGACTGTCGTCGTGCCACCGAGCGCCGCCGAGTCGTACGGCGGACAGTCCGGCAGCGCGCCACCGGCCTTGTTTCCGTTGACCTCGTGATTGCGGACGAGCCGCGTCCGCCCCCGCGCCCGGTCGAACGCGGCCATCCCGTCCTGCCGGGCGGGCACGATGCCGCCGCTGACCAACGGGTCGCCGGCCCAGGAGAACGATCGGTAATTGAAACCGGCCGGCACGTGCAGCCGGACCTTGCCGTCGCGCATGTCCGGGATGCTGGTCAGCAATGGGCCGTATCCGGGGTCTTCGGCTGCCGCTGCTGACGTGGCAAGCAGACCCTGGAACGGGCCGGCGACGGCAAGACTGCCCGTCACCGCAGCGGCTCGCAGGAAACTGCGCCTGTTGAGTTCGGGCATTGCGGGCCTCCGCAGGTTGCTGCGCCCGGCCTCGTTGCCGGACGGGCTGCCAGCGAATCTATCCGCCGGCCCTTGCCCGTAGAAGAGGCAATCGCTCGACTGCCACTGGATCGGTCACGGCGCGGGGCGAGCCGGGGCCGCGATCAGCGCATTGAGCACCGAGAGTTCCTGGGCAATGGCCAGCATCGCGTGGCATTGCGCTTCTGCGTAGGCGTCACGCTCGACCATCGGTACGTCGGCCAGCGCCTGCGTCGCCTGCGCAGCATGGCCGACTGCGACGACCGGCCGCGGCGGGTCCTTGGGCGCGCCGAGCGACCGGCTCGCAGGTAGGGGCGCCGCGACCTGCGGGACCACCGGCAACGGGATGCTGCCCTCAGTCGGCGTACCCCAGTCGCTGTGCTCGACCTCGTTGGTGACCGCCACCTTGGCGGCGGCGGCGAATGCAGCCACGATCATCGCCTTGGCAACGGCCGCCGCCTCCGCAGCGACCTCAGCGGCAGCGCAGGCGGCGATCCGCGCCGCAGCGTCCGCGGTTTGCCGCGCGACCAGCGCGGCTCGGTCCGCGGCGGCCGTCGCTGCCGAGACCATGGCTATGGCGGTTGCGGCGGCGACCGCGTCCATCTCCGCGGCGGACCGGGCGACGAGTCCACCCGACCCGGTATGTGCTGCATGGTCCTGGGCCATCGCGGCTGCGGCCGCGGCAATCACGGCCGCCTCCGCGACGAGTTCGGCTTCACTGACCACCTGCGCCGCCGCTTCCGCGGCAACGTCCTGGGCAGCTCGAGCCGTTCGCCTGGCCACGTCGGCTGCGCGGCCGGCAGCGCTCGACGCCGCTTCGACCATCGCATCCGCCGTGGCAAGTGCCTCCGTCGCGATGATGGCGGCCGATTCGGCGGCGATGGCTTCTGCCGCGGCAAGCGCGGCCGACTCGGCGGCGCTCGCGGTCCCTGCCTCGGCCGTCGGCACGTCCGCTCGTTCCATGGACCGGAGTTTCGCGGCGTTCGATTGGCGGTGTGGCATCGGGTTCCTGTCGATCGGTGATTGGTCCTCTGTGCCGGTGCATCGACCCCGCGCGGGCGACGCTTGAGGCGATGCCCTCACTGGAGCGTCGTGACGCTAGCCCGCGACGCCTCGATGAGAGCGGCTGACCGGCCCCGACACCGCTGTCGCGAGCGCTCGGAGCACCAGGCTGACGAAAGCGCTCTGCAAATCCGGCGGTGCGAATGACGAGTTGACGCCGGGCGCGCCGGTCAACACGTGCAGGTCGAGGCGCGGCCAGCGGTCGGGCGCGTCCAGGATTCCCTCAGCCCTGAGTTGGAGCAGCACTTCGCGGTCCGAACTTTCGAAAGCGAGCAATAGAGCGATGTCGGCGGCATGCAGTGTGTCGAGCGCCGCCTTCACCTCGTCCGCCGCGCCGTTCTTGGGTCGCTCGGTCAGGAACGGGAGCGCGCGATGGATGAGTGAACGAACGAATCTCCGTGCGCGATGGCGCGAGCCGGCGTCCGTCAGCAGACGCCGCCACGTGCCGCGGAGCAGCACCGCGCCGACTCGCGGTTGGGCGAGCCGGAAGGCCGCCGCGGCGTCCCAGGTCAGCGCCCGAGGGTTGAACATGGCTATGCCGACCACGCGCGGATCCTCCTGGCCCAGAACGAAGGACCAGTAGGCGCCCGAGCACAGCCCGGCCAAGACGATGCGGCTGGGAAAGTCGACGGTTTCGAGAGCGGCGAGGACGGCTCGGACCTGCCCGACGCGCCGTGCGTCGTAGAACGCCGCGCTGTCCGCTGACCACGCGGCGCGGCCGGGTGTGTCACCGAGACCCGGAAGGTCGAAACGCACGCTGGTAACACCGAGCTCCGCGGCCGCGCGCGACGCCTGCACGTACAAGCGATTAGGTCCGGCGCGCCGAGTCGCGCCCGCCCCGAGGAGAACGAGCCCTAGTCCCGACGACTTCGCCGGTCGGGTCACGACCGCGCAGATAGTGCCTTGCGTCGTGTCGAGCTGCACGTGCGTCTCGGTCACTCCATCGCGGATCACGGCGGCGTCCGGTCGCAGTGCCATCCCCGCCGCTTTCGACGCTGCGGACAACGGCGCTACGGCAAGCCAATCGGAAAGCTCAGACCAGACTTCACGCGACGCGGTAGAGGTCTGCGGATGCTCGACGAGCGCAGAGTAGCCATGCCCCGGACCCATCCGAAGCTCCGCACCGGACGCTTTCACCGCCTCGACGAGACGTGATTCAGGCTCGATGCCATCCCGGCCGAGTAGCAACACCCGGTGTCCCGCTCCCCCGATCTGAAGAGCGGCGAGGTCGAGCTCCTGCAACTCGGCCAGCGCAGATCCGGGGAGGCTGTAGCCGAACAGCCAGAGCGCGCCGCCGCCGGCTGCTGCCGCCTGTGCCTCCGGTCGGTCGGCAGCGAGCCGCAGCTGGCGGACCATGGTCCGGCCGCGGGACGGCACCGACCACAACGCGAGGTCATCAACCCGGCCATCCTGAGCGGCCAGGCAGGCGACTACGCCACCCAACCCGAGGCCAAGCAGCGCAACCCGCGTGCTGCCGGCCTCGCGGAGCAGGTCGGTCGCATCCAGTACTGACGCGGTCCAGTCGGCGAGCAGCCGCGGGCGGTCGGTGCTGCCGGCGCTGTCACCGGTTCCGGGCAGGTCGAGGCGCACGACCGGATGACCCGCGGCGGCCAGGCTGTCGGCCCACTCGCGCCTGACCCGGTAGGACGAGACGTCCTCCCAACCGAACGGCGGCACGATCACCAGGCCCGCCCCCGGAGGGCGGGTCGGCACATGCACATGCGCGCTGACTCCTCCGGGCAGCCACATCGCCGTACTCATGACGGGGCCACCGGGACGGTCAGAACGCCGAGCGCGTTGAGCGCTTCGACGGTGACTTCGTCCGCTGCGCTGGGAACGTGCACGTGTCGCGGACCTCCGGGTTCGAGGTCGAAAAGATCGTCGGGCGCGACGCACCCGCCCGCGCGGACGCGAACGCCGTGTACGACGGCGCGCGACTCCACACTGACCCGTATGCCGTCATCGCAGCGACGAGCGGCCGCAACCAACCCCAGCTGCGCCAACGGCACGCGGTACGCCGGCCGCTGCGTCACCCATCGCATTGCGGTGGCAAGCGGGCCGGCCGCCCCGGACAACGTGACCGCAACAACGTCGTGATCCGGGGGTCCGAAACGGTACGCACGAGACACATCGGCAAAGTGGCCGAGCAGCTTCTCCGCGCCGATGGTCAGGGAGCCATGGTCCGCGAGTTGGACCTCGGTCTCGGCCCGATCGACGCACGTTCCGTCCAACCGGAGCAGTCCCAGCCGCAGCCGCGCGGAAAGGGGCTCCGGGCCGTCGTTGGCGACGTGCACTGCGATGCCGTCCAGACCTTCGTCCGTCGTCCACACCGAAACCGGTGACAGCACTCGCCGCAGGGCCGCGAGAACGGGCTTCGCGCGGCCCTCGCTGTCGAGCAGGCCCCAACCCGGCCCGGGTCGCTGGTCGGCGAGCCACAGCACGAGCCCACCCCCGCACGGTGAGCCGACCCGGCGCCATTCGCCCATGACCTCGGCGGCGAGATGGCCGGAAACCGCCTGCGACAACGCGAGGTAGTGTTCGGGGTCGTCGCGGCGCAGCCCCGCTGCATCCACGCCGTACAGCAACTCGAGGTAGTGGTCACGTACGTCCGCGAAATCCCAGTCGGCACCGACGTCCCGCGGAATGCCGGCTAGCCAGAGTGGGTCGTCGACCAGGGTGGCCGCCGGACGGTCGTGCACCGCGAGGTTCGCGATCGCCAGGCACTCGGATGCGAACAGCACGGCGGCCAGCCGGACATCGGACAGCGGCCTCCGGTAACCGCCGACGCCGAAGTAGTGAGCTATCCCGACGGAGGTGCGGAACGGAACGTCGCCGCCGCAGGGCGATGACGGCACCCACACGGCGTCGCACCCGCTCGCCGAAAGCAGCCCGGGCAACTCGCGCCCGACCAGGTCGCCCCGTGCGCTGCTCGGGTCGAAGCCGGTCATCGCAGCCTGCTGCTCGACCTCGCTGCCCCCGCACACCACCACCGTGGAGGGCCGGCCGGACAGCCGGGTCAGCAGGTTGGACGTCTCCTCGACGACCAACGACCGCCACTGCTCGTCCGCCTCCGGAGCGTCGAAGTTCGCGAGCATCACGTCCTGCCAGACCAGCACGCCCAGCTCGTCACACAGGTCGTGCAGTGTGTCGGTCTCGTAGACCGCGGTGCCCGGTATGCGGACCATGTTCATTCCGGCGCATCGCATGACTTCCAGCAGACCCCGGAGGTCGGCCGGCGCGGCGGGGCCGCCCGGCCGGCTCCATACCGCCCCGCGCGCAAAGACGGGAACGCCGTTCACGTGCAGGTGCAACCCGTCCACCTCGACGTCGTGTGCCGCGCCGGCCCCCGGCCGCAGTGAACGGAAGCCGGTGCGGCCGCCGCCGACCCGGCAGCGGCCGGATGAGACCGCGACATCGAGGCGGACGTCGTGCAGCACGGGAGCGCCATGTGTGTGCGGCCACCATCGGGCGACCTCGTCAACCCGAAGCTCGCCGCGCCACCAGCCGTCTGCGCCGGCGGTGAGCGCGACCTGGTGTTGGCCCGAGTCTCCGTTGAGCACCAGGTCGACACCGTCGATCGGCGCGCCGATTCCCCGCAAACCGGCTCGCGCGGTCAGCCGCCCGGTGGTGCCGTCCAGCGACGACGCGAACTCGAGATGCTCGACCGCGACCAGGGTTCGCCGCTCGACGTGCACCGATCGCCACGGCCCGACGACCGGGGGCCCCGGCGCGAAGCCGGGCGCCCGGCCGAGGAGTGTCGTTCTGACGTGCCGTAGGCCGTGGTGGGCAATCGCCGCGCGCCACCTGGCGCGCGGCCGGTATGGGGCCGTCAGCACGGGGGTGAGCGAACGGCAGCGAAGCATCAGCTCCCCGGGGCCGCGCAGTGGCACGGCTGTCGGCAGGTGCATCGACGAGACCGTTGCGACCAATTCGCCGTCGAACAGGACGTCGGTGTAGGGCGTGACCCCGTCCAAGTGCAGGACGAGTTCTTCGCCGTCCGCAACAGGCGGAACGTCGACCTGAACGCGGAACCACCAGTCCCGCGCGTCCAGGTCGTCACCGGCGATGCCGGCCGCCCTCAACACCGCTGCCACATCACCGGGCACCTGGGCCGGCAGCCAGTCACCTTCGGGCGCCCGGTCGCCTTCTCCGGGCGCGCACTCCCATCCCGTCACAACGTCGTACCGGCTCGACCGGTCGGTGCGCCCCCGGGCCGGCGCCTCAGCGAGCGAGTTCA
>JBDSAK010000444.1:0-8250 GCA_039922195.1 Mycobacteriales bacterium | reverse complement strand
GAGAGAGGACCAGCATGGCCAAGATCCTGTCCTTCGACGAGGACGCCCGACGGGCGCTCGAGCGGGGCGTCAACGCGCTCGCCGACGCCGTCAAGGTGACGCTCGGCCCGCGTGGCCGCAATGTCGTCATCGACAAGAAGTGGGGCGCGCCCACCATCACCAACGATGGCGGGACGATCGCTCGTGAAGTCGAGCTCGATGACCCGTACGAAAACATGGGCGCGCAGCTCGCCAAGGAAGTTGCCACCAAGACCAACGACGTGGCCGGTGACGGGACGACGACAGCGACCGTTCTCGCTCAGGCCATGGTCAATGAGGGCCTGCGCAACGTCGCCGCCGGTGCGTCGCCGATGAGCCTGAAGTCCGGAATGGAAAAGGCCGTCAAGAAGATTGCCGAGACCCTCGCGGACATGGCCCGGCCGATCGAGACGCAGGACGACATCGCGTCGGTTGCCTCGATCTCGGCGCAGGACACGAAGATCGGCGAGCTCATCGCCGAGGCGATGGACAAGGTCGGCAAGGACGGCGTGATCAGCGTCGAGGAGTCCAACACGATGGGCCTCGAGCTGGAGTTCACCGAGGGCCTGCAGTTCGACAAGGGCTACATCTCGCCGTACTTCGTCACAGACCAAGACCGGATGGAAGCGGTCCACGAGGACCCCTACATCCTCATCACCAGCCAGAAGATCTCCGCTATCCACGACCTGCTGCCGTTGCTCGAGAAGGTCGTCGGCGCCGGCAAATCCCTGGTCATCGTGGCCGAGGACGTCGAAGGTGAAGCGCTGTCGACCCTGGTGGTCAACAAGATTCGCGGCACGTTCAACGCGGTCGCGGTCAAGGCTCCCGGCTTCGGTGACCGCCGCAAGGCGATGCTGCAGGACATGGCGATCCTTACCGGCGCCCAGGTCATCGCCCCGGAGATCGGCCTCAAGCTCGACACCGTGGGCCTCGAGGTGCTCGGCCGCGCGCGGCGGGTCACGATCACCAAGGACACGACCACGATCGTCGAGGGTGCGGGCTCGGCCGAGGAGATCTCGGGCCGCGTCTCGCAGCTGAAGAACGAGATCGAGGCGTCCGACTCGGACTGGGACCGCGAGAAGCTGCAGGAGCGGCTCGCGAAGCTCGCCGGCGGCGTCGGCGTCATCAAGGTCGGAGCTGCGACCGAAGTGGAGCTCAAGGAGAAGAAGCACCGCCTCGAGGACGCCATCTCGGCGACCCGCGCGGCGATCGAAGAAGGCATCGTCGCCGGTGGCGGCAGCGCACTCGTCTTCGCGAGCGCGTCGCTCGACGACCGGCTCGGCCTGACCGGTGACGAGGCGACCGGCGTCGACATCGTGCGCAAATCGCTCGTCGAGCCGCTGCGCTGGATCGCCCAGAACGCCGGCCAGGAGGGCTACGTCGTGGTCTCCAAGGTGAAGGCGATGCAGCCCGGTGAGGGCTACAACGCGGCGACGGGCGAGTACGGCGACCTGCTGAAGGCCGGCATCGTCGACCCGGTCAAGGTCACCCGCTCCGCCGTCCAGAACGCCGCCTCGATCGCAGGCATGTTGCTGACGACAGAGACCCTCGTTGCGGACAAGAAGGAAGAGGAGCCCGCGGGCGCCGGTGGCCACGGCCACGGCCACGGCCACTCGCACTAGCCGACTCGCACGTCGTACGACGAAGGCCCGGTCCGCTCACTTGGCGGCCCGGGCCTTCGTCATGTCGCTGTCCCTAGCGGCGTACGCCGATCGAATCCGCGAGGCGTTCGCGTGCGGCGTGCGCGGCGAGGATGGCTGAGGCGGCGATCTCGAACTCGTGCACCGCGCCGCGGGCGTCCTGCGCCGAGACCTGATGGGGCGAGTAGAGAGCAAGCTCCAGTGTCCGTAGCGCCCGGCGACCCCCCTGGTCTGCGCCGAGCCGGCGTTCGAGCTCACTGATCGTCTCGCCGTGGGCGCGCGGCCGCCCGTCGATCGTGAGAGCACGCTCGAGCCGGCCGAACGCCGCCAGCAGAGTGTTCGCCGGGCCGGCCGATGATTCGCGCAGGTCGTCCAGCGAGCCGCGCCGGCGCCTGCGCCGCCGCACCAGGGCGATGACGCCGAAACACCCCGCAACCAGGACGACCAACAGCACCGCGAGAATCAGCCGGCCCCGCGGGCTCGCGAGCATCCGCTGGACCCACTTCACGAACCGGGTGAAGACGTTTTGCCCGGACCTGGCCGGGTTCTGGATCGACGGGGGTGTGGGGTCGCTGGGAGACCAGCCGATCCCGGGGTACCAGACCTCGACCCAGGCGTGCGCGTTGCGGCCCGTGAAGACGCGCCGGCCGTTGCCCTCGTCCCTGCCATAGGCGTAGCCGGTCGCCATGCGGGCGGGGATGCCCAGTGTCCGCAGCATGATGATCTCGGCAGCCGCGAACTGCTCGCAGAAGCCGGTGTCTACGCGGAACAGGAAGTCGTCGACAGCGTCTGCACCTGCGGGGGGAACCGGAGAGTCGATGTCGTACGACTTGTTCGCGGCGAGCCAGTTCGATATCGCGGTGACGGCCGCGATCCGCGAGGGCGCGTTGCCGGCTACTTCCTGTGCAAGCACGTCGATGCGCGCCGGCAGTGCAGCCGGCAACTGCAGCCACCGTTGATCCGGGTCACTGCCGGTTGCGCCTGACAGCACGAACGGATCGGTCTGC
This sequence comes from Mycobacteriales bacterium, assembly GCA_039922195.1. Taxonomy (GTDB): domain Bacteria; phylum Actinomycetota; class Actinomycetes; order BP-191; family BP-191; genus JBDTYE01. The sequence goes on along the minus strand of JBDSAK010000444.1, from coordinate 5,585 downwards.
GGCTGCGCAGATCTGACGACGAAGCCGGAGTCGTCCTCGGTGAACAGCATCGCCGCCCCGGCCCGAAACACCCGCCCGCCGCTGGTCACCGCGATCGGTGTGCCGGGGGAGATGATCTCGAAGCCGTAGGCCCGCGCCTTTCGGACGTCGTCCACGCGCTGTGCGCCGGTCGGCGCGGCGCCTTCGTCGAGCGGGTCAGGAGGTAGGGCGACTGATCCTCGACCGATCTCGGTCACCGGTCCTTCCTCCGCTGTCCAGACGCTTCCGCGGTAGGTCTCGTAGATCCGGCCCCGCCACAGCTCCGGGCTGTCCGATGGCACGTCGGCGACTCGCGCACCAGGCAGTTTGCCGCGGGTGCGCATGTCGAGAGCGTCGGCGGAGAACCCCCGCTGCCTCTTGCCTGCGGATCCCGATCCTGAGATGCCGCTGGTGCCGCGGCCGCTGAGTGTGCGTGAGCGTGCAGCGCCGGACGGCTGAGGCACCAGCAGGAAGAGCAGGAGCCCCGCGGCGACAACCAGTGCGATGGCGGTGGCCGCAGGTCGTAGCGCGCTCGGTCCGCGTTCGACATCGGCCCTCAGCACGGGCGATGAGCAGTCCGCTCTGTGCAACTGGTGTGACTGGACGAGAGCAACCACGCCCAGTACCCAGCCGATGAACAGCGGCAGCGCGATCCATCCCGTCGGGGAGACTCCTGCGGCGAGGACGAGCATGAACTCGCCGATGGTCAGCGAGACCATGATGTCGCGGCGCTTGTCGGCGCCGAGACCCTGCGCGATGAGCACGCCGATCAGCAGCACGGGCAGGGAACTCGCCAATGCCGTCGCGTCTTCCGCGGATCCGATCTCGGTCGCGGCGAATCCGACCGCGACGAGCAGCGCGAGATAGCTCAACGTCTTCCTGGCCTGGCGGGCGACGGCCGATTGCTGCATCGAACAGTTCACGGCGACCGTCGCACTTGCAGCCGCGGCAACCAACCCGAATGCCGGCGACATGAGGCCGGCGGCGCACAGGGCCACCAGTCCGCACCATCCGGCCAGCACTGCGGTCATGCGCAGCGGGGCGAGCACGTCCCTCACCATCCGGTGGCCGTTTCCAGTGCATCGTCAAGTGGCAGCGCCACCAAAGTGACGCCGGCCGCCTCGGCGAGCGAACTCGCCCAGTGCCACCACTCGCGGCGTGCCGACGCCCCGGCCGCGACCGCCACCTCGCCGTCCCGGCCCGCGAAGGTGAACGCTCCGCGCAGCTGACCATCGGCGGGTAGCGCGGGCTGCGACTGTGCGCACCAGTCGAGGATGGTGGTCGCGTCGTCAGGTCCTGGCTGGGCGTCGCCGGAGACGGTCGACACCAGCACGACCTCACGCCCGGAGCGCACCGCGGCGACGCCGGTCCACGCGCCGACCGACACGACCCGTTCCCAGTCCGGGTCGCCTACCGCAGCGGCGAGAACCAGGGCGAGACCCCCGGGCCTGGGGATCTCCCGCTCGAGGACGATGAGCCGGCCGCGGCGCGCGCTGCTGCGCCAATGCACCTGGCTCGCGTCGTCGCCCGGTCGCCATTCGCGGATGCCGTGGACGTCGACACCGGTACGGCTGACGACCCACGAAGTGTTGTCGGTCAATGCGCGCGGGGGCAGCAGAGCGACAGGCACCTGGGCGGGGTGAACGATGAGGCGCATCGGTACGCCGACGGTGCGGTGTCGTAGCCGCAGCCCGAGCGGCGCTGTCGTCGCGAGGTCGACGGTGGACGCCGTGACGACGCCGCGCACCTGCGCGATGCGGGTCAGGGAGAGTGTTGCCGACACGCCGGCCGGCAGCGGGTCGACCCGAAACGTCACGTCGTCGAGCAGCTCGGCGCGGTGCACCCCGTGCATGAGCGGGGACCAGTCAGTCCCATGGTTGGTCACCTCGATGATGCAGTCGATCTCCGAGTCCACGGATGTCCTGGCCGGAGCGCTCACCGTGATCGTCAGCTGATCGAGCTTCGGGCGGAGCAGCAGCGCGACGATCAGCACGCCGCCGCAGGCGCATGCGAGCAGCATCAGCCACCTGCTGCCGGTCAGACCCGACAGAGCCCCGAGCGCAATACCTGCGAACCGCGGGGCGAGTGCGGCCCGCGTCGACGTCGATTGCCCGAACAACGTCGTCGAGCGCCCGAACATCTTCACGGTCGCAGCGGTACGGCGACCCGCTCGACGATCTCGTTGACGAGGTGCTCAGGATGCTCCGGCGACGTCGGTCGTTGCACCAGTGACAAGCGGTGTGCGAGCACCGGTGCCGCGAGTGCCTTCGCGTCGTCGGGGACGACGTACTCGCGTCCGTAGAGAACGGCTCGGGCCTGTGCGCACCGGAGCAACGCGATGGCCGCGCGCGAGCTGGCGCCGACGCGGACGCGCGGGTCCTCGCGCGTCGCCCGGACGATGGCCAGGCAGTACTCCAGTGCAGCATCGGCGACGAACGTCGCGCGGACCGCGCTGCGAAGCGCCTGCAGCTGCGCCGGATCGATGACGGGAGACAGGTCGTCGACCGTGGCGCGGACGAGCTGCTCCCGCACGACCTGACGCTCGGAGGCTACATCGAGAGCGCCGAGGCGAAGGCACATCGCGAAGCGGTCCAGTTGCCCCTCGGGAAGGGGAAAGGTGCCGTGCTGCTCGAGTGGGTTCTGCGTCGCGATGACAAAGAACGGGTCGGGCAGCGGGTGGCGCTGTCCGTCGACGGTGACGGCGGCCTCGTCCATCGCTTCCAGGAAGGCCGACTGCGTTCGCGGTGGCGTGCGGTTGAGCTCATCGACGAGAACCACGTGCCCGAAGATCGGTCCGGGGACGAAGCGGAAAGCATGCGCGTCCGGCTCCCAGATGCCCGATCCGGTGATGTCGGACGGCAGCAGGTCAGCCGTCGCCTGGATGCGGTGGAAGACGCCGCCGAGGGACCGGGCAAACGCGCGCGCGAGCGTTGTCTTGCCGCTGCCGGGAATGTCCTCGACCAGCGCGTGGCCACCGCTGAGCAGCGTGCACGCCACGAGCTCGACGGCCCGGCGGCGGCCGTGTACGACGCGCTCGACGTTCGCCACGATGGCCTGGGCGGCAGCGGTGTGCATGGGCGCGCCGGAGGAGGGACTGTCCTCGTCAGCGGGCACCAGCGGAATCGCGGTCACGGCTCTCCTAGCCCAGGTCTTCGCAAGGGCATCGGCGATCATGCTGGCCGCCTTGAGATGCCGATCAGGCGACGGGCATCGCCGGCGTCGCCGCCCGAGGACCTGACAAGAGTAGCTCGCGCTCCTCCGGGCTCAGGCCACCCCAGACGCCGTACGGCTCCCGGGTAGCCAACGCGAACTCCGCGCAGCGGTCGATCACCGGGCAGGTGGCGCAGATCGCCTTCGCCGCGCGTTCGCGCCGCGTCTTGGTCGACCCGCGGGCGCCCTCGGGAAGGAAGAACAGTGCCTCGTCAGCTCCCCGGCAGGCACCGTGCAGCTGCCAGTCGTACGCCTCGATGATCGGCGCAGGAAGCCGACTCACGTCCGCCATGAAACACCTCCGGGTGGCAGGGGCACTTGTGCTTTGCGCGCCGCACTGGTCGTGCCGACAAGAGGTATTCGCAGCGCCGACCCGAACGGTTTGCCCGACGCAGCGATCCGCCGCGCAACGATGCAAGGGCGCGACATGATCGCCGCGCCCGTCCCCGGCGGCTATCCTCCGGCGAAGGCACTCGGGGCTTGGCTGGAGGGCGTGTGGCGGAGCTCGATCTCGGCGAACTGCTCGCGATCGGTGAGCGAGCGGCTTTTCACGGGCCTCCCGCGCGCGCAGTTCAGGCCCTCGAACAAGCGGTCGGTGTCGCGCGCGACAGCGGCCGAACCGCCGAGGCGACCGCCGCCGCGTGGCTACTCGGTCTGTCGCTCAACGCTGCCGGCCGGTACGGGCACGCGCTCGAGGTGCTGATGCCGTTGCTGACCAATGGCGAGCAAACGGCAGCGCCGCCTGAGGTACGGCTGTTCGCGGCGCTGGCGGGGGCGACGCTCGGCAGCGTGCACCGCCAGCTCGGCATGCACGAGACGGCGCAGGAGATGGACGCCCGCGGTTTCGCGCTGACGGACGGCACGGGTGAACCCGCATTCGCCTGCCGCCTCGGCCTCGCTGCCGATTCCGTCGGCCTCGGTGACTCTTCCACCGCGCACGACCAGGTGGACGCCGCGATGCGTTTGCTGCCCGACCGGCCGACGGAGTGGTGGCGCCAGCGCGTCCACTACGACTGGGTCCGCACCGAGATTGCCCTGCTCGACGAGGACGCCGAAGGTGCCGTCGACGCCGCAGATTCCGCTGTCGAGCGCGCCGAGCGCGCGCGAGCCCCGCGCCACGTCGCCAAGAGCTTGCTGTTCCTCGGTGTCGCCCAGGTGCAGCTCGGCGTACCCGAAGGCGCCAGCTCACTGCGCCGGGCCGCCACGCTCGCCGAGGGGCTCGGCGCGCTGCCACTCGTCTGGCCGGCCCGGGCGCTGCTCGGTGCCCTGCTGATGGATGCTGACGAGGTGGAGAGCGCGGCATCTCTGGGGGCTGCCCGCTCCGCGGTGCTCTCGATTGCCGGCAACCTGCCCGTCGACCTCCGCAATACCTGGCTCGCCCGCCCCGATCTTGCGGCGCTGCTCGAGGGCTGACGCCCGAGGTTTTTCGCCAGGTTCTTAACGAAGACGCCCTTTCCGGCCGATGCATCTATTGGACCGGGAGGCCACTGGGATGACGACTGCTGCCCGCGAGACGCGGGCCGGCGATATCGCCGACGTACTTCGCGCTGCTCAACTGCTCGTCGTCGGCCGCCGTGACTTCGATGCGGAGCAGGACGTTCTCACCCTGCTCTGCTCTATCACGGGCGCGACGAGCGTCACGTTCCGCAACGCGGAGACCGGTGACGAGGCGGTCGCGACCGGCTCGCCGCTGGTGTCCGGACCGGCCGCCGTACGGCTGCATCTGCAGGTGCGGTACGCCGACAGGGAGCTCGGTTTCCTGAGCATCTGCGCGGCGACTGAGCTTTCGCTCTCGCAGGAGCAGGCGGTCGCGCTCATCGCCGACCTGCTCGCTCTGCACCTGATCGCGGTCCGCCGCACCGCACAGCTGGCGACGGCGTACGCCGACCGGCGGCGGGTCGCCGCCCGCATCATCGATGCGACCGAGCGCGAACGCGCGGAGTTGGCCGGCCAATTGCACGACGGGCCGCTCCAGTCGCTCGTCGCGGCGCGGTACGTCACCGACATGGCGGGCATGGCGCTGCGCGACGGCAGTTTCGACGAAGCCCGCGAAGGCGTTCAGGCCGGCTTGGTCAATGCGCGCCGGGCGCTCTGGCAGCTGCGGCCACACGCGGTTGACGGTCAGGATCTGGCCGGCGCACTGACCAGCCTCGGCAGGCAGCTCGGCGATTACTTGGGCTTGCGGGTCGAGGTGCACTGCGACGGCGTACCGGCGATTTTGCCGCCTGCGGCAGCGAGTGCGGCGTTTCGAGTGGCGCAGGAGATGTTGTGTGCGGCGGTCCGCGACCGGGCCGCGACACGGGCGACGGTGACGGCGGAGATCGACGCCGACACCCTCGTCATCATCGTGACTGACG
>JBDSAK010000443.1:0-14490 GCA_039922195.1 Mycobacteriales bacterium | reverse complement strand
TTCATCCGCAAGGCCAAGGAGAAGCGGCGCGATTTCACCGTTGACTGGGTGCATCTCAAGCTCAACGACCAGGCGCAGCGGACAGTGCTGTGCAAGGACCCGTTCCGCTCGCAGGACGAGCGCGTCGACAAGCTGATAGCGAGCATGTGACGGAGCCCGGTTCCGATGGCATGAGTCCCGATGCCGACGATGCAACGAATAGCGCAGCCGGGCCAGGGTGGGCCAGGTCAGCAATCGCGTTCAGCCTTGCGCGGATTTCGCACGCGCGAGCCATCTGGGGCGCCTGTCTTTTTGTCGCTGTGGGTCTCTACTGCGCGACACCGGCGTTGGGTGACCTCGTGCAGCGCTCGCAACTACGCGGGTGGACTCGCACGACCGGCGTGATCGTCACGGGTCCTGATGGCGACGTCGCTGTGCGGTACGACGACGGCGGCGACGCGGTCGTCGTGCCGCTGCCCGGCTGGCTCGGCGAGTTCCGGAAACCGGGCGCACGTGTCGAGACATGGGTTGATCCAGGCGATCCGCAGTCGGTGATCTTGGCTGATAACACACCACTTCATCTGCTGCGTCCTTACGGGCCGATCGCCGTCGCGGCATTTGCGGGCGCCCTGTGGCTGGCGCTGCGCGCGCGCCGGCTACGCCGCGCGAAGTTGCGCGAGCCGACGACGAAGGCGCCGCAGGCCGGTGTCCGGCCAGGCGAGTGGCTGGTCGCCGCGGCAGTGCCGTTGGCGATCAGCGTCGGCGCGCTTGGCTGGGTCGTGGCCAACCCGGAGATCGAGGGCGTGGTGCAGCTGGGCCTAGCGGCACTCATGTACGTGGCCGCGCTCTTCGGCTTACACAGGTGGATGGTTGCGGAGCAACGTGGTCAGCGGCGGGGGAGCGACGCGGCGTAGCGGCCCGCTGCTGCTGCGGCGACGAAGTACGCCGAGTCCTGATCCAGGCTCCGCCCCATCGTCGACAGCTCCAGTCCGCTGTCGCGGAGTGCGTCGAGCAACCCGTCGATCTCTTGTGGGATGACCTCGTGCCGGTCGCGGATGCCCGACTCGTCGAGGTCTCGGGCGAGATCGAGGTCGAGTGGCGTACCGAACTGCGGTACGACGACCCGAGCGCGGGCGAGCGCGACCCGGCCGTACGCGGTGCGGCTGTGGTGGCTGATGCCGCGATGCCGCTCGCGCGGGTCAGCGTCAGAGATCCGCAGTGACGCGACCGGCGTGCCGTCGAGCGCGGCGACCGCGTTGACCGCATCGCCTGCTGCCACACCGGAAAAGCCCCACGGGGTCGCGACTCCGAGATTGCCCGGCCCCTGAGTGACGACGACGACGTCGGCTCGCTCAACGGCGTACGCCGCCAGCAGGCCGGAGTGCAGCGTGACCGCCTCGTGGTCACCGCCGAATGCCTGGCCCACGGTCACGGTTGCGGCGAGCAGTCCGCGCTCACGCAGTTGGGCGACCGACCGGGAGAACCAGATCGGCAGCGCGCCGCCGTCGGTCATCACGTAGACGATGCGCGCACCCGGCCGCACAAGATCGATCCCGACGGCGATCGCCGGCAACGCGGAGTGCAGGTCGGCGATCACGACGGGTAGACCGTCGAGCGAGGTTGCCGACTCCATCACAGCGCGATGGGGAGAGGCTTCCTCATCGACCCCCAGGACGGTGGCCTGATACGGCGTATAGCGGGCCTTCACCAGGTGGCCGGCGCCGTCGAAGTCGGCGGGCACCCGCGCCGGACAGGCGACGACGAGGTGGTAACCGCCGGTCCCGAGCCCGAGTGACACCGCGGTCGTGTTGAGTACGACGTCGTCACCGGCTTCCGGCGTACCGACGAGCGCCGGGTAGGCGAGCGCGACGCCCAGCGCGCCGTCAACCTCGACGTCGAGCTCGACCGCGCCCGGCCAGGACCGGCGTACGCCGACGACACGGCCCGGGCGAATCCTGATCACGGCAGCGAGGTTACCGGCGGACGGCCGGTCTCTTGCTAACGTGCCCCGCGGACAATGCGCTAGGGGCGGTGCGATGACGACGAAGAAGCTCGAGCGGCTGGTCAACCTGACCATGCTGCTGCTGTCGACGCGCCGCTTCCTGACCGTCGAGCAGATCCACGACCTGATTCCGGCATACGACCAGCCGGACGCCGAGGCGTTCCGCCGGATGTTCGAGCGCGACAAGGAGGAGCTGCGCGAGCTCGGCATCCCGCTGGAGACCGGTTCGGACAGCGTGTGGGACGACGATCTCGGCTACCGGATCCGCCGTACCGAGTACCAGCTGCCGATCATCGACCTGGACCCGGAGGAGGGCGCCGCGCTCGGCCTGGCCGCCCGGCTCTGGCAGTCCGCGGGACTCGCCGACGCGAGCCGGAGCGCCCTGCTGAAGCTGCGCGCGGCCGGCATCGAGGCCGACCCCGTGGCCGGCGCCGTCATCGAACCGCGGGTCGACGCGCCCGACGCCGCTTTCGGGCCCATGCTCGCGGCGGTGCGTGCCGGGCACGCAGTCAGGTTCGAATATCGCACCGCCGGGGGCGGGGCTCCCGCGACGCGCACGCTCGACCCTTGGAGCGTCGTCCACCGCAGGGGCCGGTGGTACGTCGTGGGGCACGACCGAGACCGCGCCGCACCGCGCGCCTTCCGGCTCTCGCGGGTGGTCGGCGAGGTCTCGGTGGCTCCCGGAGCGGTCACGCCGCCGCCCGACGACCTCGACCCGCTGGCGATGGTGGGCTCGCTCGATGACGAGTCGATGTCGGGGGTGGCCCTGCTGCGGGTGATCGACGGTGCAGCCTGGGAGTTGCGCCGGGGAGCGTCGAGTGAGCAGCCGGACGAGCGGGCCGGCTGGCTGTCCTGCAAGGTGCCGTACGGCGACACGGAGCGCTTCGCCGACTATGTCGTCGGCTTCGGGCCAGATGTCCAGGTCGTCGAGCCAGACGATCTCAAGGAGGCCGTCGTCCGCCGACTGCGCGCGCTCGTCGGGAGTGCGCCGTGAGTCCCGCGGCAGCCAAGAGGCCGGCCGCGAAACCGCCCGGTGGCGGCGCCGCTTCAGGACGGCTGGCCCGGCTGCTCTCGCTCATCCCGTACCTCGTCGCGCACCCGGGAGTCGCCGTCTCGGAGGTCGCCTCGGTCTTCGAGATCGACGAGGAGCAGCTGCGGGCCGATCTCGATCTCTTGTTCGTCTGCGGGCTGCCCGGCTACGCGCCGGGCGACCTGATCGACGTGAGCTACGAGGGCGACCGGATCACGGTCTCCAACGCCGACGAGTTCTCCCGGCCGCTGCGGCTGTCGCCGGACGAGGCACTTGCGCTCGTCGTCGCGGCTCGATCGCTGGCGGCGGTCCCTGGGCTCTCCGAAGGCGAGGCGCTGACCCGCGCGATCGCCAAGCTCGAGGCGGCGCTCGGGCCGGAGGTGGACCCCGCTGCCAAACGGGTGACGGTCCTCCTCGACCCCGAGGGTGAGACGTTGCGGCGGCTGCGCGCCGCCCTCGCCGAGGCGAGGCGCGTTCACCTGCGCTACCACTCCGCCGGTCGTGACGAGGTGACCGAGCGCGACGTCGATCCGATGCGGGTGCTCAGCGTCGAGGGCCGCTGGTACCTCGAGGGCTGGTGTCGCCGCGTCGAGGACGTCCGGCTGTTCCGCCTCGACCGGATCCTGTCTGCCGACGTGCTCGACCTGCCCGCGCAAGTGCCTGTCGGCGTTCAGCCGCGCGACCTGTCCGAGGGGCTCTACCGACCCGAGCCGGGCGACCAGGCCGTCGTACTCGATGTGACCGGCCGCGCGGTGTGGATCTCCGACTACTTCCCGTGTGACGAGGTGAGCGATCTCCCCGGCGGCGGGCGGCGAGTGACCCTGCGCGCCCGTGACCTGCACTGGCTGCGGCGGCTGATTCTGCAGATGGGTAGCGACGTGCGCGTCGTCGAGCCCGCCTCGCTGCGCGAAGACGTGCAGGCCGCGGCCCTCGCCGCGCTCACGGCGTACGACGAGGCTGCTGACTAGCCCGTTCGGCGGAAGCGAGATGGCCCCGTGCGGCGCTCAAGGGATTCGCAGCAGGCGACGAAGAACCCAGTGTCGCGCAGAGAAGGCGACGTCTAGCTCGTCGAAGGGATCCGGCCATGACCACCATCAAGGCCTCCTGCCCCACCTGCGGTGAAGTCGAACTCACGTCCCCGGACGTGACCCTCATGGTGTGCAACCAGGCGTCGCTGTCGTACTACACGTTCGGCTGCCCGACCTGCGCGGACGAAGTCCGCAAGCCCGCCGACGATCATGTGGTGTCGCTGCTCATGTCCGGTGGCGTTCGCGCCGTGGTCTGGGAAGTTCCGACCGAGGCGCTCGAGAGCCACGAGGGCGCGGCGATCAACTACGACGACCTGCTCGACTTTGCGCTGCACCTGGCCGAGACCGACTTCATTGCGGCGACGGCGGGGCACCCCGTCCGCGGCTGACTCCAACCGTACGACGCAGGCGGTCCTCCGGGGCCGCCTGTTTCGCGTCCCGACCCGGACCTGACCAGTTTGGCGCTCCGGGTGGACTAGACCACCGATGCCGTTAGGATCGCTGCATGCTGGTGGCGGAATGGGTGCTCGGCGGGATCGCGGTCGTGGGCGCGCTCCTGCTCGTGCCGCTCGGCCTGCGGCTGTGGCACCAGGTCAAGGCCTTCGGCGCGATGCTGGGGGAGGCGTCGGCTTCGTTTGCTGAGGCAGCCGCAACGCTCGAGACCGCGCAGGCCGCGAGAACTCCCGGTACGGACAGCTGAGCGCAACCGCTCGGCGTACACTCGAACGACCACCGACTCGAAGGGCCGACCACATGAATCTCCCCAACGGCTGGGAACTCGTTCTCGTCGTGGTCGTCGGCATCCTGCTGTTCGGGTCGAAGAAGCTGCCGGGCGCCGCCCGATCCCTCGGCCAGTCGCTGCGCATCTTCAAGGCCGAGACGAAGGGCCTGCGCGAGGACTACAAGGACGGTCTGGACGGCAAGGAAGACGCTGCTCTACGCCGCGGAGAGATCGAAGCCGAGCCGACGATCATCGCTGCCCCGGGCAGGTCGTCGCAGCCCGTCGGCGTACCGCTGTCGGACCTCGATCAGCGTGAGGAAGAGCTCCGACGCCGCGAGGACGTCCTGCGCCGCGAGGAAGAGCTTCGTCAGCGCGAGGAAGCCCTGCGCCGCGAGACCGAGTCGCGCTAGGCGGTAGGCGCCCTGCGCCTGCGGCCTGCGTTCGCCGATGTCCGAGAACTCCGAAGCCGCACCGCCCCGCCGCGCGCGTCCGGACGCGCCCGACGAGGCCGGCCGCATGTCGCTCGCCGATCATCTGATCGAGCTGCGCAAGCGCCTGCTCATCTCGTTCGTGGCCGTATTCATCATGACCATCGTCGGCTTCATGCTGTGGAAGCCGATCCTTGATTTCATGATCGACCCCTACTGCCGTCTTCCGCAGGCCCGAGAAGTGATCAAGGGCGACTGCAACCTGTTCGCGTTCGACATCCTCGGCGAGCTCGGCGTGCGGCTGAAGGTCGCGATGATCGGCGGCATCATCCTCGCCGGCCCGATTTGGCTGTATCAACTCTGGGCGTTCATCGCGCCCGGCCTGCACCGCAAAGAACGCCGCTGGGCGTTCTGGTTCATCGCGGTGTCGTTCCTGCTCTTCGTCGGCGGCACGGCGTTCGCCTACTACACGCTCGACAAGGGGCTGGAATTTCTGCTCGGGATCGGCGGCGACCGGGTCGCGAACCTGGTCGAGATCAACAAGTATTTCGGCTTTGTCACTCTGATGCTGCTCGCGTTCGGCGTCTCGTTCGAGTTCCCGCTGATCCTCGTCGTGCTCAACATCGCCGGTGTGCTCCCGACGCAGCGGATGCAGTCGTCCCGGCGGATCGTCGCTTTCGGGATCGCGCTCTTTGCCGCGATCATCACCCCGACTCAGGACCCCTTCACGTTCGCCGCCATGGCCGGCCCGATGTACATCTTCTTCGAGGCCGCGATTGTCTTCGGCCGCATCCGCGACGCGGCCCGCCGGCGGCGCGCGGAGAACGATCCGCTGGCTCAGCTGGCCGACGACGAGATGTCGCAGATCGACGACCGGCCATCCGAGATCGATGAGCGGCCCTCGCGCCTCGAGGATCTCGACCTCGACGAGGAATAGCCCGATCGGCCGTACATCTGGCACCCCCGCGTCGCCGATACCTCTCGTGGTAATCACCGCAATCGCGGTGATTGCGTCGCCGGGAGGGACACCGCAATGAGCAGGTTCAAGCACACGATGGTTGTCGCAGCCGCGCTGATGACTGCAGCGGCCGTCGTTGCTGTGCCTGCGCATGCCGACGAGGCGAACACCGAGACCAAGGTCGAGGCGGCCGAGACCGAGAAGACCGAGAAGACCACGCCGGTGGAGAAGGACAAGCCCGCCGAAAGGGCGAAGCCGACCTGTACGGCGGACGAACTCGCCGCGCACCTCGCCGCCGAACAGGCGGAGCAGGCCGCCAAGGCCAAGCGTAAGGCCGCGGAGCAAGCGGCGGCACACGCCGCCGAGAAGGCAACGGCCGCCGAGCATGCGGCGCAGGAGCACCTGCGCGCCACGGGCGTCGAGGAGTCCGAGCGCGCCGCCGAAGAGAAGGCGCACGCCACCCAGAAGGCCGCGAAGGCCTGCGCGCGCGCCAAGCAGGAAGACGCCCACCAGAAGGCCCGCGTCCGCAAGTTCCAGGGCATCGGCATCGTCGACAGCACCGACGCCGCTGCAGGCACGGTCACCGTCAGGATCAAGGGCGGCAGCAAGGACCTGCACCGGCGCACACTGGCCATCAAGGTGACGAGCGAGACCCGCATCCAGCTCGATGGTGAGACGGTCGCACTGGCGGGCCTCGTCAAGGGCACCTTCGTGTCGGTGCACGGCGTACGCCATGAGGGTGAGCTCGTCGCCGGCAAGATCAACGCCGCGGCACCGGGCGTCGATTAGCCCGCTGCCCGGTGCACGAAGCCGGACCACCACGCCGACGCGCGCGCCCTCGTGGCGCGCGCGTCGCGTTTTGCCCGGCGCGACATAGGCTCGGGCCATGTTGCACCGCGCGGACGACCGGCCGTCGCTGGAGGCCTTCGCTACGGGCTACGAGTTTCCCCTCGACGAGTTCCAGCTGCAGGCCTGCCGTGCGCTGGAGGCGGGTTCGGCGGTGCTGGTGGCCGCACCGACCGGCGCCGGCAAGACGGTCGTCGGCGAGTTCGCCGTACATCTCGCGCTGGCCACCGGCAAGAAGTGCTTCTACACGACGCCGATCAAGGCGCTCTCCAACCAGAAGTACGGCGATCTGGTGGCGCGGCACGGCGCGCGGGACGTCGGGCTGCTCACGGGTGACAACTCGATCAACGGGGACGCGCCTGTCGTCGTCATGACGACCGAAGTGCTGCGCAACATGCTGTACGCCGGCTCGAACGCGCTCACCGGCTTGGGCTACGTCGTGATGGACGAGGTGCACTACCTCTCCGACCGCTTTCGCGGAGCGGTGTGGGAAGAGGTGATCATCCACCTCCCGGAATCGGTGCGACTGGTGTCGCTGAGCGCGACGGTGTCCAACACCGAGGAGTTCGCGGACTGGCTGGTCACGGTGCGCGGTGAGACAGCCGTCGTCATCGAGGAGACCCGCCCGGTCCCGTTGTTCCAGCATGTGATGGCCGAACGCCGGCTCTACGACCTGTTCGCCGACGGCGACAACGAACGCGTGCAGGTCAACCCGTCACTGGTGCGGATCGCGCGTGAGCAAGGGCGATTCGGATCGGGTCGCGACAGCGATCGGCGGCCCGGTGGTCGCGGCGGTCGCCCGAGCCGTGGCTTCACGCCGCCGCGGCGGGCGGACGTCATTGAGCGGCTCGACCAGTCGGCACTCCTGCCGGCCATCGTCTTCATCTTCAGTCGCGCGGGCTGTGAGGCAGCGGTCCGGGAGTGCACGCGCGCCGGCCTGCGGCTCAACGACTCCGACGAGCGGGAGCGAGTGCGCGAGTACGTCGGACTGCGCTGCGCCGAGCTGCCCGCGGAAGACCTGGCGATCCTCGGCTACTACGAATGGCTCGACGCGCTCGAACGCGGCCTCGCGGCGCACCACGCGGGTCTGATTCCGACGTTCAAGGAGACTGTCGAGGAGCTGTTCGTGCGCGGGCTGGTGAAGGCGGTGTTCGCCACCGAGACCCTCGCCCTCGGCATCAACATGCCGGCGCGGTCCGTCGTACTCGAACGGCTGGTGAAGTGGAACGGCGAGGCGCACGTCGACATCACGCCGGGGGAGTACACCCAGCTGACCGGACGAGCGGGCCGTCGCGGTATCGACGTCGAGGGGCACGCCGTCGTGGTCTGGACGCCAGGTCTCGACCCCGTCGCACTCGCCGGTCTGGCCTCGACGCGTACGTATCCGCTGCGCTCGTCGTTCCAGCCGTCGTACAACATGGCCGTCAACCTCGTCGGGGCGGTGGGGACCGAGCGGGCGCGCGGCCTGCTGGAGTCGTCGTTCGCCCAGTTCCAGGCCGACAAGTCCGTGGTCGGTTTGGCTCGGCAGCTGGCGCGCGGGGAGAACGCGCTGCTCGGCTACGCGGAGGCGACGACCTGCCACCTCGGCGAATTCGTCGAGTACTACGCTATCCGCACCCGGATCCGCGACCGGGAGAACGACCTGGCGCGCGAGGGCGGCCGACAGCGCAAGGCGGCGGCCGTGCATTCGCTCGAGCGGCTGATGCCGGGGCACGTGATCCGGGTGCCCGCCGGCAAGTACGCCGGCCTCGCAGTGATCATCGACCCGGGGGTGTCGGCCTCCGACGATCCGCGACCGCAGGTGCTCACGCCCGACAAGCAGGTACGCCGGCTCGGCATGGACGCCTTCCCGACAGCGGTCGAGCCGCTGGACCGGCTCCGGGTGCCGCGCAGCTTCAACGTCCGCTCGGTTGAGGCCCGCCGTGATCTGGCGTCGAGCCTGCGCGCGCTCGGGCTCGAACCCGGCAAGGTGCGTCCCGGTCGCGGCCGCGCGGATGCTGCCGACGATCCCGTCCTGTTCGAGGCGCGCCAGCAGATGCGGGCGCATGCGTGCCACCGCTGCCCGGAGCGCGAGGAGCATGCGCGCTGGGCGGAGCGGCACGACAAGCTCGGTCGCGAGAACGAGAACCTGCGGTCGCGCATGCGCGGCCGCACCAACACGATCTCAAGGACCTTCGACCGCGTCTGCAGGCTGCTCACCGAACTGGGTTACCTGACCGGCGAATCGGTGACGCCGGCCGGCCAGGATCTGTCGCGCATCTACAACGAGTCGGACCTGCTCGTGGCCGAATGCCTGCGTCGCGGCATCTGGGACGAGCTGACTGCGCAGGAACTTGCCGCCTGCGTATCGTCGCTGGTCTTCGAGACGCGCGGTCCGGGCGACGTGTCGGTGAAACTGCCCGGTGGGCAGGTCCGCGCGGCGCTCGGCGAGATGGCCCTGCTGTACGGCGACCTGCGCGATGCCGAGGACCGGCACCGGCTCGAGTTCCTGCGGCCGCCCGACCTCGGCTTCGCGTGGGCGGCGTACCGCTGGGCCGGGAAAGCCCGGCTCGAAGACGTGCTGAACGAGAGTGACCTGCCGGCCGGCGACTTCGTGCGCTGGTGCAAGCAGGTGCTCGACCTGCTCAGCCAGATCCGCGACGTGGCCGCGCCGGAGAGCCCGTTGGCTGTGACCTCGAAGTCGGCGATCGACGCGATGCGCCGCGGCGTAGTGGCCTACTCGTCAGTCGTCTGAGCCCAGTCCGCCCCCAAAGATGATCACTTTGACAAAGGCTGACCTGGCGCGCGAGCACGCATTCCAGCTACGACTTTGACAAAGTGAGCGGGCCCTGGGCCGCGGCCTGGCACTCGACGACTAGAAGGAAGCGGTTTCGTGTCGCACCCGCTCGGCGTACTGACTCTGTTGACGCCTGCTGGCCGTGAGGCGTGCACGGCCGGCGAGCTGGCCGAGCTGGAGGCGGAACTGAACTCGGCCGGGGTCGAGACGCGTCGGGTGCCATTGGGAGCCGACCCGGGTGCGACGGTACGCCGGGAGATTGCCGGCGGCGCACGTTACGTCGTCGTCTGCGGCAGCCAGCGGGCGTTCACCGAGGTGGTGCCGGCCGTCGTCGAATCGGCCGAGGAGGTCGTCGTGGGAGTCTTCCCCGGCAGTCGGCCGCACGACTTCGCGCGCACCTTCGGGCTGCGAACCAACGCTGCCGCGGCGGCGCTGTCGCTCACCCGGGCCGACGTGATGCTCGTCGACGTGGGGGTGGTGACGTTGCGCGGACTAGACGGCAACGAGCGCCGGCACTACCTGTTCAATGACGCCGTGATCGGCCTCGGCGCGGTCGTCAGCAGGCGGATGAAGCGGCTGCGGCCGTTGGGCCGGCTCGGCGGCCTGCTGAGCTGGTGGGCGACCCTCGCGACGTACCGACGCCGGCACACCGACGTCGACATGGTCTTCGCCGAGTGGCACGCGCCGATGGTGCAGGTGCGCATCAGCAACGCCCAGTTCGCCCACGACGGCCTGCACATCGCGCCGATGGCGCTGCCCGACGACGGCGTCTGGGACGTCCAGGTCTGGGACGGCCCTCGGCATCTGCCGTTCACGCTGCAGCCCAAAATGCTGCTGTCCGACCACGTCCCGCACCGGCACATCTCGCAGTGGCGCCAGAAGCGCGTCGAGGTCACCGCGGCCAAGCCGGCTCCGGTTGCGGTCGACGACACGGTGGTCGGTACGACGCCCGCCACCTTCGAGCTGCTGCAGCAGAAGCTACGGCTGAAGATTTAGCCCCACGGCGCTGGGCGGTCAGGCCGGGTCGACCGTGCGGGTGACGACCCAGCGGTGCGGCGAAATCGGCCGCATCCGGGTGAAGCCGTGGTTCTCGAAGGTGGCCATCGGCCCGGTGTGCAGGGACGAGCCCGACACCGTGCGATCGTCGGTCTCCTCGGGGTAACCCTCGACCGTGCCGCCGCCGTGGCGGGCGATCTCGGCCAGCGCCCCGCCGAGCGCGGCGTCGGCCACGCCGCGGCGGCGCTGGCCCTTGCCGGTGAAAAAACACGTGATACGCCAATCCGGCACAGCAATGAGGTCCTTCTCGTATCGGCGCCGGCTCTTGATCTGCGGCAGCTCGGCGGGCGAGCCGAATTGGCACCAGCCCAGGCACTCTTCCCCGTCGAGCACCAGCGCCGCGTGGGTGCGGCCCTCGTCGACGCGCTGCTTCTTCTCCGCCTGGTTCTGCCCTGGGGTACGCCCCTTGCCCAGCTTGACGTGGAAGGCCATGCACCAGCAGCCACCCCACACGCCGTTGTTCGCCTCGACCAGCCGTGCGAAAGCGGCCCAGGTATCTGCGTCCAGCGCGCGGACGGACAGGGCTGTGGTCGTCTTGCCTCGCGCCTTCTGGTCGCTCACGGACGCCTCCCGGTTCGGATGCCAGCAAGCATGCCCCGACCCGCCGACAACGAGTCGCCTAGGTGAGTTGACCGCGCCGTCTGGCACCGGGCTGTCGACGAGGCGAGACGGCGCACCGCTCGAGGACGCGCGTACGTGCTGGCCTACGTGAGAGAGCGCTGAAAGGCTAGCCCTAGTGCGCCGCGTTCGGCGCGTACGCCGGCCGCGTACTGCTCGACCTGCGCCGCGGCCCACTCGACGTCGCGGCCCACCTCCTGTGCAAGTAAGTCGGCGGCGCGCCTCGCGGACGGCATCGCAGCATCGGCGGCGCGCAGCGACAGCCGGGTACGCCGGGAGAGTACGTCGGCGAGCGTCGCGGCACCCTCGTGCCGAGCGGCGTACACGACCTCCGCTTCGATGTGCGCAGCGGCCGGGGACAGGGGAGCGAACAGATCGGCGCCCGCCGCGAGACCGGCGACGTCGGGCGCTGCCGCGCCGTACTGGCGGACGAGTAGCTCCGCGAGTTCCGCGCCGAGGCTCCCCAGGTCCGTGACCTGGCGATCAAGCGGCCGGCTGCTGCCGAGCGGGATCTCCGCCGTGCGGCAGCGCGCATGCCGCGAGTCGCGCGCAACGATGCGGTCGACAACGTCCTTGGCCATCCGGCGAAACGTCGTCAGCTTGCCGCCGGTCACCGTGATGAGACCACTCGGCCCTTCGCTGACCGCGTGCCGCCGCGACATGTCACTCGGGCTGGCGGCGCCCGACGCCCGCAGCAGGGGACGCAGGCCGGCCCACCCGCCGACCACGTCGCCCTGCTGAAGGTGAAGTCCGAACACGGCGTTCGCCGCGGCCAGGCAGTAGTCGACGTCGGCTTGCTCCACTGACGGCGTGTCGAGCGGGCCGTCGTACGTCGTGTCCGTCGTGCCCAGGATCGTCTGCCGGCCCCAGGGGATGGCAAACATGCTGCGCTCGTCGCCCTGCCGCGACGGGAGGAACACGCTCGCGGTCGTCAGTGGCAACGACACGTGGTCGACGACCAGGTGCACGCCCTTGCTCGGCTGCAGGCTGGCCGGCCGCGCCGGGTCTTCGAGCGCGCGCACCTCGTCGACCCAGACGCCTGCAGCGTTGACGACGTGCCGCGCGCGGATCTCCACTTCGCCGCCGGTGAGGATGTCGCGCAGCGTGGCGCCGGAGGCGCGACCATCGGCTTCGTGCAGGTCGACGACCTCGGCGTAGGTCAGCGCGATCGCGCCGAAGCCGCGGGCGGCCCGCACGACGGCGAGCACGAGCCGCGCGTCGTCGGTCGCGCAGTCGCCGTACACGTAGGCACGCGTGAGGTCGCTACCGGCGAGTGGCGGCACCAGCGCGATGGCCTCCTCGGCGCTGAGTCGACGATGGCGTCGCACGTTGCGCACTCCCGCGAACACGTCGTACGTCGTGAGGCCGATCCCGATCAGGTTGGCCTTCGCGGTGTCGGACAGCACGGGATACACGAAGTCCATCGGGCGGACCAGGTGTGGCGCGAGACGTTGCAGGATCTGCCGCTCGACGACCGACTCGTGTACGAGACCGAGTTCGAGGTTCTCCAGGTAGCGCAGCCCGCCGTGGACGAGCTTGCTCGACTTGCTCGACGTACCGCTCGCGACATCGCCCTTGTCGACGACGACGACCGACATGCCGCGCGACGCCGCGTCGAGCGCGATGCCGGCCCCCGTCGCACCCATGCCGACGACGAGTACGTCGACGACATCGGCAGTCGCGTCGGCGACATCCGCGTCGCGGTGCACGACGCTGAACGCCCGCATCAGGAGCGCGCCTCCAGGACAGTGAGCAACCGGTTGAGCGAACTGTCCAGGCCCCAGCGTTCGGCCAGCTCGACGAGCCGGTCGGGGTCCTTCGGCGTGCGCGGCAGCGCGGTGTCCATCTCCGGCAGCGGTACGTCGTGCGCCACGTCGACGACAACGCGCGCCTTCGCGATGTAGTCGCGGGCACCTTCGATCCGCCGGCGCAGCGCCGCCGTCAGAATCGGACCCGTCCCAGGTTCTTCGCAGGCGACCAGCAGCTTGTCGACGGAACCGAACGCGGTGATGAGTGCGGCAGCGGTCTTGTCACCGACGCCGGGCACGCCCGGGAGCCCGTCGGACGGATCGCCCCGCAGCAGCGCGAAGTCGGCGTACGCACGGCCCGGGATGCCGTACTTCGACTCGATCACTTTCTCGTCGACGACGAGCAGATTGCGCAACCCTTGCTGCGTATAGAGAACCCGCACCTGTTCGCCGCGGACCAGTTGGAACAGGTCGCGGTCACCGGTCACGATCTCGCAGGGCCCGTCGTACGCCACCGCCATCGTCCCGATCACGTCGTCGGCTTCGTAGCCCTCGACGCCCACCACAGGGATGCCGACTGCGCGCAGGACCTCTTCCATGATGGGCACCTGCGGGGCCAGCGTGTCGGGAATTTCCTCGACCTGGCCGATTGCGGTGTTCAACACGCGGTGCGCCTTGTACGACGGCAGCAGGTCGACGCGGAACTGCGGCCGCCAGTCGGCGTCCATCGCCGCCACGAGTCGCTGGGGCTTCCGCTCGCTGATCAGCCAGGCGACCATGTCGATGAGCCCGCGGACGGCGTTGACCGGCGTACCGTCCGGCGCCTTCACCGCCTCCGGAACTCCGTAGTACGCACGGAAATAGAGCGACGGGGTGTCGAGGAGGAGCAGTCGGTCGGCCACGCTGTACATCACACCCCATCGGGGGCGCCGGTACGCAATCCCTTTCGCGGCGCGTCGCGTACTACCGGTGAGGCACCTGTCCAGGTGCGAAGCAACCACGTCCACAGGGAAGTGACGTATGAGAGCTTCACGATTTCGGCTACCCAGCCGGCTCGCGGCCGTAACGGTTGGCACGGTGATGGTCATCAGCGGCGCCGCACCGGCGCGCGCGGCCGACACCGGGTACACCAAGACCGATCTGGTCGCCGACGAGACCGGCACCACCGCGCAGGTCGTCGACACCTCTCTGGTGAACGCGTGGGGAATGTCGCAGGGGCCGGCCTCGCCGGTCTGGGTGTCGTCGGCAGAGAAGCACGTCTCGGTGCTGTACAGCGGCGCGACCGCCACGACGGTGACCA
>JBDSAK010000442.1:0-15745 GCA_039922195.1 Mycobacteriales bacterium | reverse complement strand
GTCCTTGCAGGTCACGTCGGTACGGCCGTCGACACACTCCTTGATGGGCGTCGTCCAGTACCAGATCTGCTTGAAGTACTCCTCGTCCTCGGCGTGGTAGGTCTTGCAGTGGTCCTTGTCGGCCGTGAGCGCGCAGGACTTCTTGTTGGACGGGGCCTCGCCGAAGTACTCGGTCGCCTGGGCGTTCGCCGCAGGACTCGCGATGTGGTTGGCCCACTTGTACGCGCACGTCTTGTTCTTCGCCTTGGCGCCGATCATCCACGTGTCGGACCAGCCGGTTGCCCCTTCCTTGGGCAGTACCACCTCCACCGGTGCCTTGTCCGCCTTGGCCACGTTGGCGATGATCTGCCAGGCCGTGCCGACGACGGTGTCCTTGCTCTTGAAGGCCTGGATCAGCTTGAGGTAGTCACCCCAGTACTCGCCGATGACGGCGTTCTGCGTCTTCAGCAGACCGATGGCCGCCTCGAACTGCTTGTCGTCGAGCGCGTACGGGCTCTTGATCCCGAGTTCGGGCTTGGTCGCCATCAGGTAGAGCGCGGCATCGGCGATGTAGATCGGCGAGTCGTACGCCGTGACCTTGCCCTTGTACGGCGAATTGGCGTCGAAGACCACGCCCCAGCTGTCGGGGGCAGGCGTAACCAGGTCGGTGCGGTACATCAGCAGGTTGGCGCCACGGCCGTGCGGGATGCCGTACGGGACCCCGTTGACGGAGTTCCAGGGCTGGGCCTTCAAGCCGTCGAAGATGTCCGGGTAATTGGGGATGAGTGCCGTGTTGATCGGCTCCACGTCGCCGCCGGCTATCAAGCGCAGCGACGCGTCCCCGGAAGCGGACACGACGTCGTACTCGCCGGTCTTCATCAGGGCGACCATTTCGTCGGAGGTAGCGCCGACCTTGACGTTGACCTTGCAGCCAGTCTCTTTCTCGAACGGCGAGACCCAGTCCACCTTGGGGTCGGTGCTGCCGTTCTCGACGTAACCGGCCCACGCCACGATGTTGACTTTGCCCTCGCCGGGGCCGAGCTCCTTGAGCGCGTCCAGTTTCGGCGGCGTGAATCCCTTCGGTGTGATGGCCGCGGTGGATGCGGCCGGCGACGGCGCTGCGCTCGTCGCGGCGGACCCACTGGTGGCGGCTGACGTGGCGGCCGACGTGGCAGCCGACGTGGCGGCTGTGGGACTTCCGGTGCTCTTGCTGCTGTCCTTCTTGTCGTCGTCAGACCCGCACGCGGCGGCGAGCAGCACTCCGGCGGCGACAACCGCGGCAATCTTCGTTGATCGCGTTCTCGGCATGGTTTCCCTTCTGGTGTGTGCTGCCGAGCCGTTGCCCGGCGGCGGTTGCGCCGTTCACTCCACGCGGAAGACGTGGTCCTTCTTCCAGATCAGGCGGATTCGGTTGCCGCGCGCGACCGCAGCCGGGTGCGGCGAGTTATCGACGTTCTGGGCCAGCGCGGCCAGCTCGCCGCCGACGTCGAGCGCGACGAGATACCGAGTCGCTGCTCCCACGTAGACAACCTCGGCGACGGTGCCGTCGGCAAAGTGGTCGGCGTCGTCCACTACCCCGCCAAGTTCGGCCAGGCGGATCTTCTCCGGGCGAACACTGAACGTGCCGTCGGCACCGATGATCTTGCGGGCCGCGTCGTGCTCGAGCAGGTTGGAGGTGCCGACGAAGCCGGCAGCGAATCGCGAAGCCGGCCGCTCGTACACCTCGGTGGGTGTGCCGATTTGTTCGATGCGCCCGGCATTGAACACGGCGATCCGGTCGCTCATCGTCAGCGCTTCCTCCTGATCGTGGGTGACGAACACGAAGGTGATGCCCACGTCGCGCTGGATGCCCTTGAGTTCGACCTGCATCTCCTGCCGCAGCTTGAGGTCGAGCGCGCCCAACGGCTCGTCGAGGAGAAGCACCTTGGGCCGGTTGACCAGCGCCCGTGCGAGCGCGACTCGCTGACGCTGGCCGCCGGAGAGCTGCGAGGGCCGCCGCTCGCCGTACCCGCCCAGGCGTACGGCGTCCAGTGCCTCGAGGGCGCGCGCTTTCCGCTGCACCTTGCCGACCTTTTTGACCATCAGTCCGTAAGCGACGTTGTCCAGCACGGACATGTGCGGAAAGAGCGCGTAGTCCTGGAAGACGGTGTTGACGTCCCGCTCGAATGGCGCGTCCCGCGTGACGTCACGCTCGCCGAGGAAGATCCGGCCGCTGGTCGGGAGCTCGAAGCCGGCCACCATCCGCAACACGGTCGTCTTCCCGGATCCGGACGGGCCCAGCATGGAGAAGAACTCCCCGTCGGCGATCTCCAGGTCGACGCCGTCGACGGCAATCACGTCGCCGAAGCGCTTGTGCAGATCGACCAGACGTACAGCGGGTAGCGCGGCGTCGCCGTGCACGTGCCGTCCTCCCGCCCGTAGCCTGCGGGGACTTTAGCGCGTGATTGTTACGAATCAACACCGTTCCTCGCAGCGATCCGCAAGAGAAGCGGACTGTCGCGAAGGATTTAGTTGCGCACGCGGGCCGAACCCAGCTGGCTAAGTTGGCACCATGGCCCCGCAGAGCAAGAGCAAGAGCCCCGGTGTCGAGATCGCGGTGGACGACCGGGTGGTCCGCGTCAGCAACCCTGACCGCATCTACTTCCCCCAGTCGGGTGCCACCAAGCTCGACCTCGTCGAGTACTACCTGGCGGTCGGCCCGGGCATTGTCAACGCGCTGTTCGAACGGCCGTGCATGCTGCACCGCTTCCCCACCGGAGTCGGCGGCGACAAGGTCCACCAGAAGCGGTTGCCCGCCGGGGCTCCGCCCTGGGTCGAGACAGTACGGCTGCACTTCCCGCGCTGGAACCGCACGGCCGACGAACTCTGTGTCACCGAGCTGGCCAGCGTCATCTGGGCCGTGCAGATGTCCACCGTCGAGTTCCACCCGTGGAACAGCCGGCGCGACGACACCGAAAAGCCTGACGAGTGGCGCATCGACCTCGACCCCGGACCCGAGTGCGACTGGGCCACGGTGCGCCGGGTGGCCGGCATCACGCACGAAGTGCTCGACGAGCTCGGGGCGGTGGGGTTCCCCAAGACCAGCGGGGGTGCCGGCCTGCACATCTACGTCCGCATTCCGCCCCACCACGGGTTCCGCGATGTGCGCCGCGCAGCCCTGGCGTTCGCCCGAGAGGTCGAACGCCGTTCGGCGGGCGATGTCACCACCGCCTGGTGGCGCAAGGACCGCGACCCCGACCAGCTGTTCGTCGACTACAACCAGAATGCCCGTGACCACACCATTGCGGCGGCGTACTCGGTGCGAGGTGTGCCGAGCGCCCGGGTGTCCGCCCCGGTGCGGTGGGACGAGATCGATGCGTGCGAGCCCGAGGACTTCACGATCTTCACCGTGCCGGAGCGGTTCACCGAGATCGGTGACCTACATGCCGACATCGATGCACTGGTCTTCGACATCGCGCCGCTGCTCGAGTGGGCCGACCGGGACGAGGCGCAGGGCGCTGAGCCGGCCGTTGACCCGGAAGACTGACCCGAGCCGCAAAGCGGTGCATGGTCTGCCCATGTCGATGACACCCTGCCAACGCTGGTCACTCGCTACAAAAGCCGCGGCGGGTGGCGGGACGACATGGTGAAGTCATAGGCAAGCGGAGAGTACGGTCCAGGACCGGGTGCCCTGATCACAGCCGAGGATGCTCACCGCCGGGTCATGCAGGACCAGCACCTTCCTGGTACTGCACCAAGCAGAACGGGTGACCCTCGGGATCAGCCACGACCGCACCCACACCCTCCGCGTAGTCGTTCTCTCGACAAGCACGCCGCCAAGTCCAATGACACGGGCCGCGGCCCCTTCACCGTCGGTGGTAGCGAGGTCGACGTGTACACCGTGGGGCTCGACGCACTTCCGGGAACCAGCTGAAAGGTCAGCAGGGGTCCGCCTGCCGGCGGGTCCAGCCGCCGCCAGCCCCAGCTCAGATACCTTCGCGCGGCCGTAGCCAAATGCAATCCGCGATGCACTGTGGGCCAACTGTCCCGCACCACCACCCGCTACGGTCGGATCGGGCTGCTTTTCGGCCGTTCCCGCTGGGCATGGGCCGACACCGCGCGACGCTAAAGTGCAGGCGTGGAAACCGTGTACGAGGCTGCGGGCGGCGACCCAGGGCTTCTTCGCCTGGCCACTACGTGGCATCGCCGGGTCATGGCCGACGAGGTGGTCAGCCACGCGTTCAGCCACGGTTTCCACCCCCAACACAGCGAGCGACTGGCCGCGTACTGGGCCGAAGCACTTGGCGGCCCTCCCGCCTACTCCGACACCCTCGGCGACGAGACCTCGGTCGTGCGGATCCATAGCGGCAATGGAGAACACCATGAGATGGACCGCCACGCAATCGCCTGCTTCGACCAGGCCCTGACGGACGTCGGACTGGTTGAGGGCACGCTGCTCCGGCGAGTGCTTCACGACTACTTCGCTTGGGCCACAACGGCGACCATGTCCCGATACCACCATGGCGCTGACGTTCCGGCTGGCCTTCGCATCCCGCACTGGTCATGGAACGGACTCCAGGGCTGAGGACGACACAATCGGCCCGAGCCGGAACCCCTCGCCCTTGCTCTCGGCCCAACCAGGCCGGTTCACTCCGTCGAGCGACACACCCGTGGGCCGTCAGTTGCTGAGATTGCGCGGTTATCCACGGCGCGCCGGCTTACCAACGACTTGATCACGCGCCGAGGTCAGGTGTCGTCCTGCAGCAGCAGACGTCACCGGGTGTCCCTCGGTCGCGCTGCCACCAGGCCATCCGCAGCGGGGGCCACCTCGGCGGGTTATGCCATCCGGCGGATGGACGCCTCGCCCGTCGAGTCGCCTGCGCTGCAAAAGCTACCGGGACTGTGAACCTCGTGTGCCACCCGGAGTTCAACGGCATCGTCGGCCAGAGGAGCGGGACGCAGCCAAGGTGAGGGCTGCCAGTGGAACGGCGTCGCCGCCGGAAAGGCCGCAGCGAAAGCGCGTTGCGCAAGCGGAATCAGCCGCATCCGGCGGACAACCCACTCGTCGTCCCAGGGTCCTTCGCTGCGAATCTGATCTGCCGGCCGGAACTCGAAGTACAGCGTCCTCCTGAGCTGGTTGCCGATGGCAGGGGGCGACCCGTGCACAAGCATGACGTCGTGCAACAGGATGTCGCCTGGTTCCATCGCCACTTCGATCTGGCCGGGCGGATCCCAGCCGTGTTCGTCGCGGATTGCGCATACGTCAGCGCGGCGCCGTTGCGATCCGGGCAGCACCCGCAGCGCACCCTGTCCGGGCAGGGAGGCATCAAGATAGACGTCGATGTTCACAATGCGTTGGCTGCGCAGATGCACCGCGTCCTGGTGCCATGGGATGGGTGCTCCGTCGCCTGCGGCCTTGAACACGAGCGATTCGTATGTCGGAACGAAGTCGTTACCGGCCAAACTCGCCGCAATGCCGAGCACCGCGGGACTGCCAAGAAGTTCCAGAGACTCCGGGCGACCCTTGGAGTGCAGATAGTCCACTCGGAACAGGGCCGGCGCTGCTGGACGAGCCGCCCAATGGAAATCAGGTACGCCCGCTGCTGCCCCGTGCTTCATGCCCTGGCCGATCCAGTCGTCGGCCGCGTTGCTCAGTCGAGCCAACAGGGCCGGCTCTATCCGCTGGCGCAGCAGCAGAAACCCGTCACGGTCGAAGTTGCTCAGCTCCCGGTGGCTGAGGTGGTGCTCGGTGGCGGTTGGGTAACGCATGGAACCTTCTCCTACTGTTGTGACCGGACAGCCACGAGAATCGTGCAGTGGACAACGATGCGCCGGTCGTCAGGACGCTAGTAGGGAAAGCCATGTATTCCTTCCGTGTGGCGCGGACGTCCTTCCTGGATCCTCCGCTCGACTGGCCCGCTGCCACCTCTGATGGGGAGCCTTCGGAACGGGTAGATGTGCTGTCTTGGCGCGGAACTCCTGGGCTGATGACACGGGCGCATCGCCACGACGACATCGAAGTGAACATCGCAATCGGCGGAGCCTTGAGCTACCTCCTTGGTGGGCGTTTGGTCCATCTCCCGGCTGGATCGACGGCGCTGTTCTGGGCTGCGGTGCCCCACCAACTGGTCGGAAAGGGCGACGCTACCTTCGTGCACTGGCTCACCATCCCGTTGGTCACCGTTCTGCGTTTCGGCCTGCCGGAACACACCATCGCCGGGCTACTGCGCGGCGAACCGTCCATCATTGCCGGAGCCGGTCGGACCGAGATTCCGGAGGGTTGGTTCGAAGATCTGGTGAGTACGGTGCCGGAGCTGCGTTCTGCGGCGCTACTCGAAGTACAGGCTTGGTTGTTGCGCAGCACATGGGCTGCTCGTCAAAACACGCGTGCACACGCTGTCGGTCGTCAGGACGTTGACCGTCAGCTTCCAGGTGACATCGCCGCGGCGAGCTCGATGGCGCGCTACATCTCGATCAACTTCCGGGAACCGTTACGTGTCGACCGCATCGCCCAATCTGTTCACCTCAGCCCCGGGCACGCCATGACGGTGTTCCGGCGCGCCGTGGGGATGACGCTCGGCGCATATCTGAGCCAGTGCCGGGTGGCCGAAGCGCAACGCCTTCTCATCACGACACGAGCGACAATGAGGGAAGTGGGCATCCGGTGCGGCTTCGCGTCGCAGAGTGCGTTCTACGAAGCGTTCCACGCACGCTGCGGCCACCCGCCCGGAGCCTACCGTCGCCGGGCGCTGCGAGAACTCCGCCAGGAATCGGCGTTCGTCGGGTGAATCGTGCTGCCGGTGGATTCCCGCGGCGATTGCCGGCCGCTGCACCCTAGGCCTGTTCCGTCGCGAGGGCGGTGTGCGATCTGACTCCGTGCCGCGAGCTCGATGTCGCCAGCATCTCGCAGCCTGCATTCAGGATGCGGTGCAACAACCTGGTAACACCTCTTGTTCCGACAGCGAACTCCTGCAATCATGCGAATGGTTGCGCAACCATCGTCCGATGGGGCAGCTCCTCCGAGCATCCGCCCGGTGCTGCAGACAGCTTCCGCAGGCCGTGCGTTCAGTTGCACTACCCCGTCCCCGGCGGCTCCCCGCTTGGCGCACTAATCACACTGAAAGGGTCACCCAATGACGCTCAGAAAGACGACAGCGCTGTTAGTGGGCGCACTGTTGGCCGTTAGCGCTTGCTCGAGCACCAAAAAGGAGGATAAAGCGGCCCCCACCGCGACTAGCGCGGGAACGCCCGCAGCCTCGTCGACCGTGCCGTCCGCAACCTCTGCCGCCACGTCCGCCTCGGCTGCCAGCTCCGAGCCGGCAGCAACGGAGTCAGCCCCGTCGGAGCCGGGGAAGTCGGTCGCTCTGCGCTGGCGCACCAGGCCGGACAACCAGGCCGAGATCGATGTGTACAAGCAGATCAGCGAGCAGATCGACGGCAAGAATGATGCGTTCACGCTGAAATACGAGCCGGGCGGCACCGAGGGTGCGGGCTACCAGGACGTGCTCAAGACCGAGCTGGCTGCGGGCACCGCGCCGGACGTGTTCTGGATCCCGGGCACCGACGTCGCCGACTTCGCGAAGCGCGACCTGATCCTCGACTTGCGCAGCCTCGCTTCGGCCACCGGGCACAAGGACGAAGACTTCTACGAGGGCCCGATGTCCCAGTTGAAGACCGACCCGGCGACGGGTCAGCCTGGCGACAAGCTGTGGGGAGTTCCCCGCGATGTGTCCACCTTCGCGCTCTACATCAACCGCGACCTGATCGCGCAGGCCAACACCGACGATCCGTTGGAACTTGCCGCGGCCGGCAAGTGGGACTGGGCTGCGTTCGAAAAGACCGCGGCCGACATCTCGAAGATCGGCGGAGCGGTGAAGGGCTTCGGAGCCAACAGCTGGTGGGCCAACTACGGATACTTCATCAACTCAGCGGGTGGGTCGTTCTTCAACGAGGACCGGACGAAGTGCAACCTTGACAACCCGAAGTCGATCGAAGGTCTGACGTTCATGAAGAAGCTGTACGACAACAAGCTCGCGGTTCCGTTCGGTGAGGACGCGGAGCCGCCGTTCAAGGCAGGCACCGTGGGCATGTTCATGAACGGCCGCTGGGCGACGCCCGGCACGCGTACGGGCGTGAAGTTCAATTGGGACGTCGTGGCACTCCCCGCCGGCCCGGGCGGCTCGAAGGACTGGCTGTTCTGGGGCGCCTATGTCGTCAACAAGAAGGCGAAGAACCCGGAAGCAGCCTGGAAGCTGGTGCAGGAACTGACCACGGCCGAAACGCAGGGCGACATCTCCAAGTTGGGCGCCAACATCCCCAGTCGCAAGTCAGACGAAGCGATCAAGAATTTCCTCACCTTCACCCCGCCCACCAACAACCAGGCGTTCGTGGACGGCATCACCAACGACCCGGTCAGCGAGGGTCCGTTGTGGAAGGGCGACTGGCCGCTGTTCAGCAGCAAGGCTGACTCCGCGGTCCAGGCGCTGATGACCGGCAAGAAGACGATGGCGGACTTCTCGTCCACGATCTGCACGACGGAAACGGCTGAAGCCTTCAAGGGCTAGCCCTCGACTCGCGATGCCGGCCGTGCGCAGCGGCCGGCATCGCGATACTTCGTGCAGTGGGACTCCGCAGAGAACGACCTCGGACAGGAAGGCTGCAGGATGGCGGCGCTCGCAGTCGGTACGAGCCGGACGCCGGTCAGTCGAAGTGCTACTGGCCGACGGATCGCGATCGTCATCGGATGGCATGTGCTCCTCGCCCTGGTCGCCGGTGCGGTGCTCGCCAACACCCTCAACCCGGACGGCTTCGCGCTTTCCGCATTTCAACGCACCGCACTCACCCTCGGCGCGGCGGTGGTGGCACTCGGTCAGCTGCTCATTGCCTGGCTGCTTCGGCGCAGAGCCCACCGCGGCCGGGCAGCATCGCTGGTCAGCAACTACCTCCTGACGGTCGCCCTCACCATCGCGGTGCTCAGCCGCATGCAGGTGTTCACCGGTCTGGACGAGTTCGCCACGGCGTTCCAGCGTGGGTTCTGGCCGCTTGTCGTCGTGGGAGTGGGCTTCGTCTGGTGGGTTCTGGCCCGCAGGATGCACGGAGCCGGCCGCGCAGCGACCTACCTCGAACGTGCCGGGCTCGCCGTTGCTGCGGTAGCTACGATCGCTTGGCTCTTCGTCATCAACATTGTGGGCGGTCTGTTAACGCTCGCGGGGCGCCTCGCGCAACCCGCAACTATCGCGCTGCTCATGATCGCCGTGGTCAGTGCCGCCATGGCGTGGGCGATGTGGCAGGACGACTGCGCGGTCGAGTTCGGTACAACGCGGCGGCAGGCCGAGGCGCTGCAGGGCTGGCTTTACCTGTCCCCCAACGTCCTGGGGTTCAGCATCTTCTTCGCCGGTCCGCTGTTGTTCTCGTTCTTCATCAGCTTCTTCAACTGGGACGCCCTGGGCGACAAGTCGTTCACCGGCCTGTCCAACTACCTGAACCTGCTCAAGCTCGACATAGCCCGCGACGGCACCCGGCTGTCTTCCGGTTATGAGCAGGTCTTCGCGCTGCCGTTCGTCCACGGCGTTATCGGCGCAAAGGACAAGCTGTTCTGGCTGTCCATGAAGAACATCATCGTGTTCATGGTCCTGGCCGTTCCCCTCAGCGTCGTACCGGCCTTGGGACTTGCGACACTTCTCAACACCGGCCGGCGCGGCATGAAGGTCTTCCGCGCCGTGTTCTTCATCCCGAGCATCGCCGGAGTGATCGGCATCACGTTGATCTGGAAGCAGCTGTTCAACGCAACGGTCGGGTTCCTCAACTTCTTCCTCACCAAGATGCTCGACGTGGTCGGCGCGTTGCCGTTCGTCCACTTCAGCGGCGCCGTGCGCATCCAGTGGCTCTCCAGCCCATCCACGGCGCTGCTCGCGGTCGTCATCGTCTTCGCGTGGATGACGTTCGGCTTCAATACCGTGCTCTTCACGGCAGGTCTGCAGGGTGTCCCGAAGGAGCTGTACGAAGCGGCCGAGCTCGACGGCGCCACAGCGTGGGACCGGTTCCGCAACGTCACCCTCCCGACCCTGCGGCCCACCACATTCTTCGTGCTCGCCACGACCACGATCCTCGCCCTGCAACTGTTCGACATCGTGTACGCGCTGACGGCCCCGAGTCCGGCCGGCTCGCCGGACAACGCAACCCTCACGCCGGTCGTCTACCTGTACCGCAGAGGCTTCGAGAGGTTTGACCAGGGCTATGCGTCCGCTGTCGCCTGGGTGCTGTTCGTGGTCATCTTCACGGTCACGCTCGTGCAGTTCCGCCGGCAGCAACGTCAGACAGAAGGTGTGTAGCGGTGACTTCGAACGCACGCAAGACCCGCGGCTACCGAGCGCAGGCCGCGCGCGCCGCCGGATACGTCGTCCTCGTTGTCGCGGCCCTGGTAGTGCTGATGCCGTTCTTCATCGCGTTCACGACGTCACTCAAGGAGCCGGACGACGTCTTCAACTATCCGCCGACGGTGCTGCCCCGCACGAACAAGCAGGTTGCCGTGGGCGGTCAGCCGGCCGATCTCTACACGGTCACCGTCAATGGGCGAGCGCGCCAGATGGCATTGGCCAAGGACGGCATCTCGGTCGGCATCTACGCCGATCCGGCCAATCCCGGAGACGAAATCGTGCAGGAGCAGGCGAAGGCTACTTCGCTGGACCGCAAGGTAACCGTGGCCGGTGCGGAGCAGTCTCTCTACGCTGTGCAGACCGAATCTGGTTCGCGGGAGCTGTATCGCAAACGCAGTGCTCTCGCTGCGCGGTTTGTCGACCCGGACGACCCCTCGGCGACGGTGGTCACCAACCGGCGCGAGGCCGTTGCCGTGAAAAAGCTCACCGCCCGCCCTGGCAACTATGGCGACGTACTCAAGCTGGACCGACTGGACCGCAGCTTGACCAACACTGTCCTCGTTACGCTGTTGGTGGTCGCCGGGCAGGTCCTCACCTCGATCATGGGCGGCTATGCGTTCGCCCGCATGTCCTTTGCCGGTAGGGACAAACTGTTCCTCGTCTACCTGGGCTCGGTGATGATCCCGTTCGTCGTCCTGATCATTCCGCTCTACCAACTCATGGTGTCGATGGGCTGGGTTGACAGCCTGGTTTCTCTGGTGGTGCCGTTCATCTTCAGCGCCTACGGGACGTTCCTGATGCGCCAGTTCCTGATTTCGCTGCCCAAGGAGCTGGAGGAGGCAGCCTTGATCGACGGAGCCGGCCGCTGGACGATTCTGTGGCGCATCTTCGTTCCGCTGTCGGTCCCCGCGATCGCTACCCTGTCGACGTTCTCGTTCCTCTATGCCTGGAACTCCTTTGTCTGGCCGCTCGTGGTCATCAACTCAGGAAACCTGGACAACCGCGTCCTGGCGCTGTCGCTGTCGGTGCTCGGCGGGCGTGCAGCCGACCAGCCCAACCTCATCTTGGCCGGCGTGATGATCGCGCTCGTACCGCCGATCACGGTGTTCGTCCTGGCTCAGCGCTACTTCGTCGAAAACGTCGCGAGCAGCGGCCTCAAGGGGTGACCACGACGTTGCGTCATGCAGTCCTCCGCAGTGGGGCCGCGTGCTTGGTGGTTGCCGAGGACGAAGGCGACGGCCTGCAGCCGGTTCTGCTGCACTGGGGGCAAGACCTGGGTTCGGACGTCGACGTCGGCGCACTACGGACCGCGCTCACGCCGGCAATCCCGCACTCTTCGTACGGACTCGTGACACCGCGCCGCATCGTCGCGTTGGGCGCGGACGGTTGGCGGGGGCGTCCGACGCTGCGCGGCGTGCGCGCGGACGGAAGCGGCTGGTCACCACGGCTGCGCAGTCAGAGCTGGGACGTCGACGACCAGAGCGTACGCGTGACGGCCGGCGATGATGAGTTCGCGCTGGTCGTCGAGACGACGTACCGCATGCACAACTGCGGAGTCCTCACGGTCAGCACAACCCTGCACAACGACGGTCCTACTTACGCACTCGCCGAGTTGTCCGTCAGCCTGCCGTTGCCGGCCCGGGCGGGCGAGGTTCTCGAACCCACGGGCAGGTGGTGCCGTGAGCGGACGCCGCAGCGCCTCGACCTCGGCTACGGCGCGCGTGTTCGCGAGAGCCGGCACGGGCAGACAGGCCACGATGCGCCGCTTGTACTCGCCGCTGGCACCCGGGGTTTCGGTTGGCGCAGCGGTGAGCTGTGGGCGTTGCACCTGGGCTGGAGCGGCGACGCCGTTCACTGGGTGGAGCGGGACGTCACCGGGCAGGCGGCGATCGGGGCCGGCGAGCTGCTTGCCGCGGGCGAGATCGTCCTGGAGCCGGGCGAGGCCTATACCGCCCCACCCGTCTACGCCGTCTACAGCGCCACCGGCCTGGACGGTGTCAGCGACGCGTACCACCCCTTCATCAGGGCCCGCGACACGCATCCGAGCCGGCCGCGCCCCGTGGTCCTCAACACCTGGGAAGCCGTCTACTTCGATCACCGCATGGACCGGCTGCGCGAGCTTGCCGACGTTGCGGCGCAGGTCGGCGTAGAGCGCTTCGTCCTCGACGACGGCTGGTTCACCGGTCGTCGCGACGACACCAAAGGCCTGGGAGACTGGTACGTCGACGAACACATTTGGCCGGATGGACTCGCACCGCTCATCGACCACGTACGCAGCCTGGGTATGGAGTTCGGCTTGTGGGTGGAGCCGGAGATGGTCAACGCGGATTCCGAGTTGTACCGGGCGCACCCCGATTGGCTGCTCAGCGGCCCGGGCCGGATCCCCTTGCCCTGGCGCAACCAGCACGTCCTCGACCTGGCACGTACCGAGGTCTACCAGTATCTGCTCGACCGGCTGGACGCGCTGTTGCGCGAAAACCACATCGCGTTTCTCAAGTGGGACCACAACCGGGACCTCCTCGAGGCGGCACACGGCGGACGGGCCGGGGTCGGCGCCAACACGCGCGCGGTCTACCGGCTGCTGGACGAACTGCGGCGTCGGCACCCCGCCGTCGAGATCGAGAGCTGCGCCTCCGGCGGCGGCCGCATCGACCTCGGCATCCTGGCGCGCACCGACCGCGTCTGGGCCAGCGACACCAACGACCCACTCGAGCGCCAGCAGATCCAGCGGTGGACGACGGTGCTGCTGCCACCCGAACTCATTGGCGCCCATGTGGGGCCGCCCGCGGCGCACACGACGGGGCGGACGACGTCGCTGCCATTTCGGATGGCTACTGCGTTCTTCGGGCACTTCGGCATCGAGTGGGACATCACCGCCGCGACGCCGGCCGAGCGCCGCTCTCTCGCCGCCGGGTGCGCCGCGTACAAAAGGCATCGGGCTCTGCTCAGCACCGGGACCGTCGTCAATGCCGATCACACCGACCCCGCGGTGACTGTCCATGGCGTAGTCGCGCAGGCCGGCGAGGAGGCGCTGTACGCGATCGTCATGCATGTGACATCGGTGGCAGAGACGCCCGGCACCGCGCTGCTGCCGGGACTCGACCCGGAGCGGAGCTACGTCGTCCGACTGGTAGACGCTTTCGACGCCGACCTCGTGCTGATCGAACAGGTGTCGCCGCCCTGGCTGACGGCGGCGCGCCAGAACGGATTCACCGTGTCCGGGCGGGTGCTCAGCGCGGTCGGACTGCCCGTGCCGGTGCTGGGTCCCGCGCAGAGCGTCGTGCTGCACCTGACCGCCCGTTGACTCTGCTGCCCGGCGGCGGCCCAGTGCTCTCCCGCACCACCAAGGCCGTCTCCACGATATGCGTGCGCAATTCGCCCGTCTCGTGCCGGATCTCGTGCAGCAGGCTGTCGACGCACAGGCGACCGACTTCGTCGAACCGTTGCGTCACGGTCGTCAGCGGCGGCCAGAAGGCGTCCGAGTCCAGCATGTTGTCGAACCCGACCACGCTGATGTCCTCGGGGACCCTGCGCCCTGCTTCGTGGCACGCCCGCATGATGCCCAGCGCCGTCTGGTCGTTCGCAGCGAACACCGCGCTGACGTCGGGATCGGCCGCCAGTAGCTGACCTTGTCGGTAACCCGTCTGGTTGGTCCAGTCGCCGCGCAACACCTGGGGCGGGCGGATTCCAGCGGCGCTCAGGGCCGATCGCCAGCCGCGCCGCCGGCTTGCCGCAGAGAAGGAATTTGCGGGGCCCGTCACGTGCCACACCGACGGATGACCGAGATCGAGCAGGTGCTCCGTGGCCATTCTGCCGCCGCCCTCCTGATCGCTGTCGACGACGATGTAATCGGAGGCTCCGCCCGAGTCGGCAACGACGGCCGGGATCCCTTGCGGCAACGTCAATCCGCCGCCGCCGAGCAGCCGCGCTTCGACGATGACGACGACGCCGTCGACCTCCTGCTTGGCGAGTTTGTCGAAGGCACCGATGACGTCGCCTTGGCTGATGGCACGGACCGGCATCAGCGTGACCGAGTAACCCGCGCGTTCCGCGGCGATGACGATGCCGTTGATGGTCTGGGCACTGCCGTACATCGTCAGCGACGAGGTGATGACGCCGATCCGGCCGAACCGACCAGTCGCCAACGCCCGCGCCGCTGAGTTCGGTCGGTAGCCGAGCGACTGCATGGCAGCGACGACACGTTCGCGAGTCGCCGGCCGGACATTCGGTTGACCATTTGCCACTCGGGACACGGTGATGGGCGCCACGCCGGCAACTCGTGCGACGTCGGCCATCGACGGCGCAGTCCGGCCGCGCACGTCGCTGGGCTGCTTGGGCACCGTCTCCTCCTCTGTCGTAGGCAGGTTGGACCATCCGCCGGCGGTCCGCCGCTGCGAAGAGCGAGGGACCGCAGACAAACTACCGACAAGCCAACCTTCGCGGACGCTTGCGGGATTGGCCGCTCCGATGCGAACATGAGGTCGGAATGGTTGCGCAACCATTACGGACGAACGCCTGACAGCCGGCGCTACGCAGAGGACCAGTACTCCATGTCGAATTGGCTTCGCTGGCCCGCGGACGACCGAGCCTTAGGCGGGAGGCGCCGCTTCGCGTACGGGGCCGACTACAACCCCGAGCAGTGGCCGCCGGAGACGTGGCCCGAGGACATTGCTCTGATGCACGAAGCTGGGGTGAACATCGTCAATCTCGGCATCTTCTCGTGGGCACAGGTACGGCCCAGTGCGCAGGAATGGTGTTTCGACTGGCTGGACGAGATCCTCGACCTGCTGCACGCGGGAGGAATCGCCGTCGACCTCGGGACCGGAACGGCGTCGCCCCCGCCGTGGCTGACGGCGCAGCATCCCGAGATCCTTCCGGTCACTGCTGATGGCAGCATCGTCTCCCCCGGTGGTAGACAGCATTGGCGACCGACGTCGCCGGTTTTCCGTCGATATGCGCTCGAGCACGTGCAGGTGCTGGCCGATCGCTATCGCAGCCACCCGGCCCTGGCGATGTGGCACGTTTCCAATGAGCTCGGCTGCCACAACATCCATGACTACTCCGACGACGCGGCTGCCGCCTTCCGGATCTGGCTCGAGCGCAGATACAGCAGCCTGACAAAGCTGAACGCCGCGTGGGGCACGGCGTTCTGGTCCCAGCGCTACTCGAGCTGGGACCACGTGCTGCCGCCACGGATCACGGCATCTCCCCGAAACCCGACACAGCAGCTCGACTTCTTCCGGTTCTCCTCCGACGTCCTCAAGGACTATTTCCAGGCAGAGGCGGCGATCCTGCATGCCGCGACACCGGATGTCCCGGTGACGACGAACTTCATGGTCATGGGCAACACGAAGTTCATGGACTACGCCGATTGGGCGGGCGTCGTCGACATCGTCTCCAACGACCACTAC
>JBDSAK010000441.1:0-2563 GCA_039922195.1 Mycobacteriales bacterium | reverse complement strand
GGTCTCGCCGGGGTGCTGGATGTTGACGAACATCGTCCGCTGGTCCGGCGTCGTGATCACGCCCGTCACCTCGCAGTTGATGACGCCGGTGAGGAAGCGCTTGATCTCCGGCGCACCCTGCGCATCGGTCAGGTACGGGTTGGCGGCGAGCATCTGATCGTTCGCCCCCGCGGGCTGCCTACCGTCGGTCTGGATCCAAACCCGGCCGTCCGGGTCTGCCCAGATACCGTCCGGCGAGCCGAAGGCGTCCTGGTCCTCGATGGTCGAGCCGTCACCGCTCGAGCGACCCTGACCGGCAAGCAGGAACAGGTCCCATTGAAATGTGGTCGCGGCGTGGTCGTTGCCGTCCTCCGCCCAGCGGATGATGTGGCCCCACTTGTTGGGCTTGCGCGGGTTGGCCGCGTTCTCCACCTTGGCCGTGCTGTTGTTGTTGGTGAGCGTGACGTAGACCATGCCGGTGTTCTCGTCGACCGTCGTCCACTCCGAGCGGTCCATCGGCGTGGCACCGAGAGCAGTCGCGGCGAGCCGAGCCTTGACGAGTACGTCGCCCTGGTCGGCGAAGCCGTTCGCGGCGCTCAGCGGGCCCTCGCCGTGTACAAGCGCAAGCCACTCGCCGCTGCCGTCGTCGTTGAACCTGCCGACGTAGAGCGTCCCCTCATCAAGCGGGCTCATACCCCGCGCGTTGAGCGACTTCCAGTTGCCGGCGCTGACGAACTTGTACACGTACTCGTTGACCTGGTCATCCCCCATGTACACGACGACGCGTCCGCCCTTGGACACGTGCGCGTAGGCGCCCTCGTGCTTGAGCCGGCCCAGGGCGGTGCGCTTGATCGGCGTCGACGTGGGGTTGAACGGGTCGATCTCGACGACCCAGCCGTGCCGGTTGGGTTCGTTGGGGTCGGCGGCCGTGACGACGAAGCGCGGGTCGTTGGTCGCCCAGTTGTTGCGGTCACCGCCTACGCCGTAGCGCGCGTTGAGCGCGACGTGCTCGGCATCGTACGCACCGGCGTCGACTCGGAAGTAGCCGTTGAAGTTTTCTTCGCAGGTCAGGTAGGTGCCCCACGGCGTGTGGCCGTTGGCGCAGTTGTTGAACGTTCCGAGCGGAGTCATCCCTTCGGGGTCCGCTGCGGTCCTGACGAGCCGGTGGCCGGCAGCCGGGCCGGCGAACGCCATCGGCGTGTTCGCGGTCACGCGGCGGTTGCGCCCTGAGCGGATCACAGTCCATTCGCCGTCCACCCGCTCGATCTCGACGACCGCGACGCCGTGTGCGTTCTGCGACTTGCGCACCATTTCGAGGGTCCACGACGCCTTCGCCGGCACGGTGAGTGTGCCGGTGTGCAGGTAGCCCTCGTCGGTGTACTCGTGATTGAGCACGAGCAGTCCGCGCTCGCTGCCCTTCGGCCCGTGAGCCAGCGGGAAGTAGTGCATGCCGTCGTGATTCATACCGATCTGCTCTGCCTGCTCAGCCGCGGTGTTACCAGCGGGGACGAATGCCGGGAAGCTGCCGAGGATCGGCGTCCCCCATGGAATGAACGCCGCGGATGAATATCCCGCCGGTACGGCGATCTCGTCGGTGAAGCCGAGCGCGATGGCGTCGTAGCCAAG
This sequence comes from Mycobacteriales bacterium, assembly GCA_039922195.1. Classification (GTDB taxonomy): domain Bacteria; phylum Actinomycetota; class Actinomycetes; order BP-191; family BP-191; genus JBDTYE01. The sequence continues at coordinate 958 of JBDSAK010000441.1, read as the reverse complement.
CAGGTCAGCGGCCTGGCGCTTGCCGTTGTTGGCACCAGGATCGGCGGCCGCCGAAGAGGACGTCAACAAGCCACTGCTGAGGAATCCTGCGGCTGCGGCCATGCCGCCGCCCAGCAGGGTGCGGCGGGACATCCGCATCGAAATGACCCGGCTCATATGCGGCTCGGTGGCCGGGTTCAATGCCGCGTCGTCGTCGTAAACCGCAGTCACGGTTGCTCCTATGGTCGAGGGATGTTCCTCGACGATAGGAGCCCCGGACATCGACGAAGTGAAGGGGACATGAACGCAGCCCGGCCGACACCTTTCGGCACAGCCAGCTGACCGCGTGGCGGTTCGCGTGCGTGAACGTGGCACGGTTATCCGAAACGGCCGTGCACGTAGTCCGATGTCCGCTGATCGATAGGCGAGTCGAACATCGCGGCCGTCTCGCCGTACTCGACGATGACGCCTGGCGTACGTGCCTCGGCCAGGAAGAAGGCGCACCGGTTGGACACGCGAGCCGCCTGCTGCATGTTGTGCGTGACGATCACGATGGTGACCTCCGAGACAAGTTCCATGATGGTCTGCTCGATGCGCCGGGTAGAGGTGGGGTCGAGCGCCGAACACGGTTCGTCCATGAGTAGCACTCGCGGACGCACGGCGAGCGACCGCGCGATGCAGAGCCGCTGCTGCTGACCCCCGGACAAGCCGCCGCCTGGTTGGCGCAACCGGTCCTTGACCTCGTTCCACAGGCCGGCTTTGCTCAGGCATTCCTCGACGATGGCGTCCTTCTCGTCGCGCTTGGCACGAACACCGGTGAGCTTGAGGCCTGCCACGACATTGTCGTAGATGGACATGGCCGGGAACGGGTTGGGCTTCTGGAACACCATGCCCACCTGCCGGCGCGCGTCGGTCAGCCGACGGTCCGGGGCATACATGTCATGGCCGTCAAGCAACACCTCACCGGCAAGCGCCGCGG
>JBDSAK010000440.1:0-6128 GCA_039922195.1 Mycobacteriales bacterium | reverse complement strand
CTCCCGCCGGAGCGCGACGGCGTAGGCGCTCGTCGCGACCACGCTGAGAAGCAGGAGCCAGAACGTCCGGCCGCCGACGAGGATCGCGAGCGGAACGGAGACGGCGGACACCACCAGCAGCGACAGGAGCGCCTGCCGCCGACGGGCCAGCGTGTGGTCGACTCGGCGTCGAGTGCCGGCGCCTGACACATGCACGGCCTCGGGAAGCGCACCGGTAGCGGACGACGAAGGCATCACGATGTAGCGGCCATTGGCGTAGCTTGGCCTGCGTCGTGACAAGGTCCGCATCGCCGTCGAGAAGCCCTGAATGGAGCGCATCTCGGCCGCTGGACCGTCGTGCCGGCGGACCCAGAAGGGCACCAGGTAGGCGCCCCATCCGGCTACCACCAGCAGAACGAGGATCGAGTCCAGGACAGCTCTCCCAAGTCTTGGTCTCGCCGAATCGACTTACCGACCACGGTATGCGGGTGGTTACGGCGGGTCTAACACCACGGCTCGAGGACTTTCCGTGTCGCGCAATCGGCGGTGTCAGCCACCCTACGTGGTCGGGAGCTGGGCCAGGTAGCGCGCCAGCACACCACCCGGAGCATCCTCGACGGTCAGCGCGTATCCGATGTGGTCGTGATACTCCCCGTCGATCAGCAGATACCTCTGCTGCACGCCCTCCGCACGAAACTGCAGCTTTTCGAGTACCCGACGGCTCGCCAGGTTCTCGGGGCGGACGTTCGCTTCGACGCGATGCAGCCGGGCCGCGCCGAAGCAGTAGTCAGTGACCAACGCCACAGCGATCGGCGCGATCCCCCGCCCGGCGTAGCGCTGGTCGACCCAGTACCCGAGGGCGCAGTTGTTGAAGGAACCGCGCACGATGTTGCCCGCAGTCACCTGGCCGACGAACCGGTCTTCGTAGGTGACGGCGAAGGGGAGATGTGTGCCCTCACGTGCCGCGTGCCGCAGCGTCCGCCACATCCTCGAGTACGCGGCAGGTGTGTGCCGAGACGCGTAGCTCGTCGGCGGCCCGGGTACGGTGGATTCCCACGGAGACAGCCAAGCTTCGTTCGTCAGCCGGCTCTCGCTCCACGTTCGCGCATCGCCGCGCCGCAGGGGACGTACGCCAACCGCGCCGTACCGCAGCTCGACCGGGCGCCAGGGAGCGCGCCGGCGCATCAGTGATCGCCACCGCGAAGCTGCTGTACGGCGTGCGCGACGACGGGCGCGAGGGCGGCGATGCCGTCACGTACTCCGCCGGTCGAGCCCGGCAAGTTGACGATGAGTGTGCGCGCGCAGACGCCGGCGACTCCTCGCGAGAGAATCGAGGTCGGTACGCGCTCGCCACCCGACGCTCTGATGGCATCGGCGATGCCAGGCGCGGGTCGCTCGATGACCTCCGCTGTTGCTTCCGGAGTGACATCGCGGGGATTGAGGCCCGTGCCACCAGTAGTGCAGACGAGGTCGGCCCCGAGCGATACAGCGGCGCGTAATGCCGCGACGATCGCAGCCCGCTCGTCTGCGACAACGACGACATCACGCACCTGAAACCCTTGTTGCGTAAGGAGTTTCGTGGCTTCTGGACCAGACGTATCTGCTCGTTCAGCTGCTGCCGACCGGTCGCTGACGGTAATGACGACAGCGAGTGCATCATCCGGGAGAGTCGTCATGAGCTTCTCGTCCAGTCACCCGTCTTGCCGCCTGTCTTGGTGTCCACGTGTACGTCGGTGATCGCAGCAGCCGGATCAACCGACTTGACCATGTCGACGAGCGCGAGGGCCGCCACGGTCACGGCCGTGAGGGCTTCCATTTCGACTCCGGTGCGATCCGCCGTCCGGCACATTCCCTTGATGGCGACGCAATCGTCTTCGACTCGCAGCGTGATCTCCACGGCATGCAACGCGATCGGATGACACAGGGGCACGAGGTCGGGGACCTTCTTCGCGCCCATGATCCCGGCGATCCGCGCGACCGCGAGGGCGTCGCCCTTCGGTAGGCCGCCGCCCCGCAACAGGCGGATGACCTCCGGTGTGACGAGCACCCGGCCGGAAGCGGTCGCCGTCCGGACAGTGATGTCCTTGGCCGCGACGTCGACCATCCGCGCCGCCCCGCTCTCGTCGAGATGCGTGAAGTCGCTCATCGGCCGCGACGCTCGAGCAGCCACGTCGTGACGGGCGCGCCGGCCGGCAACTCCGAGACGTCTTCGGGAATGACCGCGAAGCCGTTCGCCGCTGCGAGCCCGGAAAGCATGTGACTGCCCTGCGCGCCGGTCGGCTCGGCAAGCACCTCGTCGCCCTGCCGGCTGACGTAGACCCGGAGGAACTGCCGCTTGCCGGCCGGCTTACGAATTGCCTGGGTGAGCGTGGCGGTCACCTGCGGTCGCCCCAGCGGTTCGGCCCCGAGCATGCGCCGGAGGGCAGGCCGGACGAAAACCTCGAATGACACGAGAGCGCTCACCGGGTTGCCCGGCAGGCCGAAGATCGGGATGTCGTCGCCGACGACACCGAACGCCTGCGGCATGCCCGGCTGCATCGCCACCTGGTGAAAACCGACGTCGCCGAGGTCGGCCAGCACTTGCTTGACGACGTCGTACGCGCCGACGCTCACCCCGCCGCTGGTCACGATGAGATCGGCCTGGATGAGGTGGTCTTCGATCGCCCGTGTCAGAGCTCGCGGATCGTCCGGCACGATGCCGACCTGATAGGCGATGGCGCCGGCCTCGCGCACCGCCGCGGTGATCGCGTAGCTGTTGCAGTCGACGACCTGGCCGTGCCCCAGCGGTGCTCCGAGGTCGACCAGTTCCGCGCCGGTCGAGATGACGACAACGCGAGGCTTCGGGCGGACGACCACCGTACGTCGCCCCACGGCCGCGAGCAGCGCGATCTGCGTCGAACCCAGCAGCGCACCAATGCGCGCCACGGCGGCTCCGGCCTGGACGTCCTCGCCGGCGCGACGGATGTAGGCGCCGACGGCCGGCTGGTTGCCGATTCGTACCTGGCGCACACCGCCGTCGGTCCACTCCAGTGGGACGACCGCGTCGGCGCCGGGTGGAATCGGCGCTCCCGTCATGATGCGTGCGCTCTCACCGGGCTGGATCGAGAAGATGCGCGTGCTGCCGGCCGCGATGTCGCCCATCACCGGCAGCGAGACCGCCGTCTGCGGTGTCGCACCGGCAACGTCGCCGGCACGGACGGCGTACCCATCCATCGATGAGTTGTCGAAGCCCGGAAGCGGAGCGGGCGCGCGGACATCCTCGGCCAGCACGCAGCCGTGCGCATCGAGCAGATGGAGATCCATCGTACGCAGTGGACCGACGCGGCCAAGGATCTCCGCGAGATGCTCGTCGACACTGCGCATCCGCTAGTCCCTACTCGACTCGTCGGCGGACTGTCGCTTCGTGATGAACTCAGTCAGCCAGGCAAGGAACTCCGGGCCGAGGTCCGCCCGGTCGCACGCGAGTTGCACGATTGCCTTCAGGTACGCAGCCCGGTCGCCTGTGTCGTAGCGCCGGCCGCGGAAAAGCACCCCGTGCATCGGCTCTTCGGCGATCAGATCGCGCAGCGCATCTGTCAGCTGAATCTCGCCGCCCTGACCGGGCTGAGTGCGTTCGAGGGCGGCGAAAACCGTCGGTGAGAGGACGTATCGGCCGATGACGGCGTAGTTGCTCGGCGCGTCATCGGCGGTCGGCTTCTCGACGAGGTCGGTGATGCGCAGCAGACTGCCGTCGCCAATCGGTTCGACGGCCGCACACCCGTAGAGGGAGATCTGTGACCTGGGTACCTCGATCAGCGCAATGACGCTGCCGCCCTGGGCCTTCTGGACGTCGATCATCGTTGTGAGCAGCGGATCGCGCGTGTCGATGAGGTCGTCGCCCAGGAGCACCGCGAATGGGTTGTCGCCGACGTGCTGTTTGGCGCACAGCACCGCATGCCCGAGGCCGCGTGGATCGCCCTGCCGCACGTAGTGGACATTGGCGAGGTCGGCCGACTTCCGCACGGCTTCGAGGCGCTTCATGTCGCCCTTGAGCTCGAGCGCTGCTTCGAGTTCCCACTGCCGGTCGAAATGATCCTCGAGGGTCCGCTTGTTGCGCCCGGTGATCATCAAGATGTCCGTGAGCCCGGCGTCGACGGCTTCCTCGACGACGTACTGAATCGCCGGCTTGTCGACGACGGGCAGCATCTCTTTGGGCGAGGCCTTGGTCGCCGGCAAGAAGCGGGTGCCCAGGCCTGCGGCGGGGATAACGGCCTTGATGATGTGCTGCTCCGTAGCCATGTCGGCACCCTAGCCGCTCGCGCGCTTCGTAGCCGGGCGGCTCAGGCCATGCCCAGCGACGAGTCGATGTCGGACGGGTCGTTGCCCGAGGCAGCGACCGATGCGGCGGCCGACTCGAGCGCGGAACGCGACCTGGCATCCATCGGTGGAAGCTCGCTGGGAACGGCGTCGTCTTCCTCGACCGCCCGGTCGGCTATGACGTACTGGTCGCGGCCCGCCTCCTTGGCGGCGTACAGAGCGGTGTCGGCCGCGCGAATGAGCAGACCCGGCGACGCGGCGTGGTCAGGGAATACCGCGACTCCGATCGACACGGTGAGCTTGAGCGTGTGTTCGTTGGTGTTGCCGAACCTTCGCTGCCGGACGAGTTCGCACAGTTTCTCTGCGGCCTGCTCCGCTCCCTCGGCGTCAGTTTCCGGGAGGACCAGCACGAACTCCTCGCCGCCGTACCGCGCCAGGGTGTCGACCTCGCGGATGGCCCCCTTGATGCGGGTTGCCAGCTCGATGAGCACCGAGTCACCGCGTTGGTGCCCAAAGGTGTCGTTGACAGTCTTGAACTTGTCCAGGTCGAGGATCAGCAAGGACAAGGGCCGGCCGAATCGCGATGCGCGCTCGATTTCCTTGTCGATGGTCATCTGGAAGTAGCGGTAGTTCCACAGGCCGGTAAGACCATCGGTGATCGACAACCGTTGCGACTCCTGGTGCAGCAGCACGTTGTCGATGGCAACGGTCGCCTGATTGGCAAACGACCGAATCGTCGTGACGTCTGCGTCGTCGAACTCGCGCGCACCGATCTTGTCGTACAGGTTGAGTACACCCAGAGCGCGGCCGTGCGCTTTGAGCGGCACAGCAATGACCGCTCGCGCGCGGGGCTCGCCCGAGGCCAGCCGTAGCTCGTGCGGGCCCTCGCCGATGGCTCCGTGCAGGGGCTCTCCGCTGCGGCCCACGTTGCCGGCCACACCTTCACCAACTTTGACCCGCCCCTGGCCGGCATCGACGCGGTCGCTGATCTCCCGGCCGACCTTGATGTAGAGCTCGTCGCGGTTGGCGGTGAATAGCATGACCGCGCCGGCCTCCGCCCGGAGGGTGACCATCGCGGTTTCGAGAATGACCGACAGCATCTTGTCCATGTCGTGAGTGCTCGAGAGCGTGTCGCCCATCCGCGTCAGGTTGCGTCGCAGCTCGTCGCGGCTGTGTTGCAGCGCGTCGATATAGGTGCTCACCTCGTCAGTCATCGCGTTGAACGCGATCGCCAGCCGCCCCACCTCTCCCGACGGCCGCACGACGATTCTCGTGTCGAAGTTGCCACTGGCGATGTTCATCGCCGCATCGCTGAGTTCCTGGAGCGGTTTGGTCGTCAGCCGGGCCAGCAGCCACCCGAGCATTCCGGCCAGGAACACGAAGATGAACACGATCGGCACGAGCGTCGGCCACAGATCCAGCGGCGGATGGGCGAGCCGGTCGCGGCTTCCGGTCACGACGACCTGCAGACCGCCGTTAGTGGTCAACACCCGGGTCGCGTATCTGTCGCCGCGGCGAACCGGGTTGTCCGGGTTGTTCCCCACCCCTGGCGGCAGCGCATCTGGCGGCGCGCCGAGAGTGGAGGCAATAGCACGCACCCCGGAGAACGCGGCAACGTCGACCGGTTCGGCGCCCGAGGCGAGCTGGCGCAGGGTCATGTCATCGATCCAGTAGCCGCTGGCCACCGAGCCCAAAATGCCGTCGGCGCCGTGCAGGGTGCTGCGGCCGTAGACGGCGTACGGCGAGGCCTCGCCCGAAGCGGCGAGCTGCACCGGAGTCGGCGCATCGGCGGCGCCCCCGAGGAACCGGGCGTCGCGGCCGACTGTCGCTATCGGCGTTCCGTCGGCCGCGGC
>JBDSAK010000439.1:0-8171 GCA_039922195.1 Mycobacteriales bacterium | reverse complement strand
CATCGCCGACCGTCACGATCGTCACGCCGGGTGGCAGTTCTGGCCGCGGCACGACGTCCTGATGATCGATGCGCATGCGGTAGAAAACGGTAGCCGGGGTGAACCCGCGTCTGGAGATCTCCGCGCGAGTCCGCTCGTCGCCACGGTGCACGCCGGTGTCGAGCCGAAGTTCGCGATGGCCCTTCGCTCGGCCGAACTCCTGTGCGCGGCCCTCGGCGGCGTCCCACAGCACCGCGTACAGAACGGGCTCGGCACGTGGGTGTACGTACACATCCATCTCGACGATGTCGCCGTCACCTTGGAGGTAGACCACGCCGAATCCGCAGATTTCGTCGCGCTCGTCGACCGCCAGCCAGGCGTCCGTGTCGAGCATGATGTCAGGATCGTTCAATTCCTCGAGCACCTGGTCGAGAGTGCTGTCGGGGCGGCCGAGGTTGGCCACGTCGCACGCACTCATCAGGGCGAGCACGCCAGCGGCATCGCCGAGCGTGGGGTGGCGAATCGAGTGCGACATTACAGCTGGACCGTTTGTCGCCAGTTGTCGATGACCATCACTTGTCGCATGCCGACGCTCTCGTAGAGACCCAGAGCGGGAGTCACGTTGTTGGCGTCGACATGCAAGATGGTCCCGACCCGGCCGTCCTCGGTATCACGCGCGAACGCGTCGAGCAGCAGGAGTCGGCCGAGGCCACGGCCGCGAAACTCCTTGCCCACTCCGAGCGTGCCGACATACCCGCAGTTCTCGTCCTCGACGAATTGCGTCGTCGCTACGAGCAATCCGGCCGGTACGCCGTCGACCAGCGCCACTCGGACGAGATCCCAGCCCGTTGTCGTCGTGGCTTCGAACTTCGCCACCCGATACTCGTAGCTGCGCTCGACGTGGCCGAAGTGCTCGGCGAACGATGCGTTGTGCACGTCCACGGACGCCCGGCACAGTCGCTCGTCGGCGCCGGCGATCTCGATCGCGACACCGGGCGGGAGCTCCGGCCGCGGCAGGACTTCGCTGGAATGGTCGCTGCGCATCCGGAAATACACCGTCGCGGGGACGAAGCCGCGCGCGGTGACGACTCGTCGCGCCCGTTCGTCCGAGCGATGGACACCGACGTCGAGACGTAGCTCCGCATGACCAAGTGCCCGGCCGATCGCGAGACTCCTTGCCTCGACCGCGTCCCACAGCTCGGCGTCGAGGCTCTCGTCGGCCGCCGGGTGCACATAGACGTCGAGTTCGACGATGTCGCCCTGTTCCTGCCCGAAGACGAACGCACACCCCACCGCGTCGCCCCGTGGGTCGACGGCAATCCACGCGTCGTCGTCGAGACTGAGGTCCGGGTCACGGAGCTCCTCGACGACGTCGGCGAGGGTCGTGTCCGGCCGGTCCATCGTGGCCACGTCGCAGGCGCACATCAGCGCACGCAGCGCGGGCGCGTCAGCGAGCGTCGGGCGGCGCAGGGTGTACGACATCCCGCCACTGAAACACAGCAGCGGCCGAGTCGTGAAAGGGTTTGCGCCGTGCGAATCCTCGTCCTCGGTTCCGGCGCTCGCGAGCATGCCCTGTGCCTCGCGTTGGCCCGCGACCCGGCCGTCACGTCACTCGTCTGTGCTCCCGGCAACCCCGGCACGGCGGCGCTGGCCGACTCGCTGCCGTGCGACGTCACGGAACCTCAATCCTGCGTCGACGCAGCTCGAGCCGCGCGACCCGACCTTGTCGTCATCGGGCCTGAAGTCCCCCTCGTCGCGGGGGCGGCCGACGCGCTCCGCGAGCAGGGCTTCGCGGTCTTCGGGCCGAGTGGGCGGGCGGCGCGCCTCGAGGGATCGAAGTCGTTCGCGAAGGAAGTGATGGCCTCGGCCGGCGTACCGACAGCAGGCGCCACGCTGCACCGCACCGTCGAATCCGCGCACGCGCAGCTCGACCTGCACACGCCGCCGTACGTGATCAAGTACGACGGCCTCGCCGCCGGCAAGGGCGTCACCGTGACCGATGAGCTCGCCGCTGCGCGGTCCGCAATCACCGACTGCCTGAGATCGCCGGCCGATGCGGTCGTCATCGAGGAGTACCTCGACGGCCCGGAGGTCTCTTTGTTCGGGATCACCGACGGTCAGACCGTGCTGCCGTTGCGCCCGGCGCAGGACTTCAAGCGCATCGGTGACGGAGATGCCGGCCCCAACACCGGCGGCATGGGCGCGTACAGTCCGCTGCCGTGGTTGGGGCAGTCGACGATCGACGGCATCACCGCGTCGGTCCTCCAACCGACGGTCCGCGAGATGGCGGCGCGGGGCGCGCCGTTCGCCGGCCTGCTGTACGCCGGCCTGGCGATGACCTCGAACGGTCCGCGGGTCATCGAGTTCAACGCGCGTTTCGGCGACCCCGAGACGCAGGTCGTCCTACCCGCCTTGCGTACGCCGCTGGCCGGAGTCCTCTTCGCCGCGGCGACCGGCGACCTGCAGGGCACATCGCTCGAGTGGAGCGAAGCGGCGTCCGTCACCGTCGTCCTCGCGTCGCCGGGCTACCCGTCGACGACTGCGGTGAACGGGAGTGTCATCAGCGGACTGCTCGAGGCGGGCGCGGTGCCGGGCGTGTCAGTGCTGCATGCCGGCACAACCCGGCGCGGCGACGACATCCTCACGGCTGGAGGACGCGTGCTCTCGGTCGTCGGTACGGGCTCGACTCTCACCGACGCCCGCGCTTCGGCGTACGCCGCGGTGGCGCTGATTCACTTCGATGGAATGCAGGTGCGGACCGATATCGCACGCGCGGCAGCGGACGACCTACTGCCGCACGTGTGATGGCCGAGACAACCGCGCTGCAATTGCGTCAGGTCGGTCAGAGGCGGCGCAGGGACAGCAGGGCGACGTCGTCGCCGCCGCCGCGCGCCCCCCGATGCTCGACGACGCTGTTCATGATGGCCATGGACATGGCCTCCGCGGTGCGAGCGTCGCACCCGGCAATCTCCTCGCTCAGCCGTACGTCGCCGTACTGCTCGCCGCTCTCGTTGCGCGCCTCGGTCACGCCGTCGGTGTAGAACACGACGATGTCACCGCAGCCCAGCGGGACCGTCTTGGGCTTGAAGTCCACGGTGTCGAAGACCCCGAGCAGATCCCCGTCGTCGCCTACCTCGTGCACCGTGCCGTCGATGTGGCGCAACAGGGGCGATGGATGCCCGGCGCACACGACCTCGAGCACCGGCGAGTCCGACAGTCGCAGGATTACGACCACCGCGGTCAGGAACGGCGCCTGGCGCTCGCCGCGCCGCAGCGCGTTGTTGAGCACCGACGCGATGCCGGCCGCCGTCTGCTGATGCATCGCCGCCGCGCGCACGGTGTAGCGAGCAAGTGCAGTGATGCTGGCGGCCTCCGCTCCCTTGCCGCACACATCGCCGATCACGATGACCCACGTCTGCGGGTCGACGGCGAAGACGTCGTAGAAGTCGCCGCCGACCTGAAGCCCTTCGCCGCCGGCCCGGTAGCGGGCAGCCAATTCGACACCCGGCACCTGGGGCAGGTGCGGAGGCAGCAGGCTCCGCTGGAGCGTGTCAGCGAGCGCGACCGCCGCGCGTTCGGCGTACCGCTGCTCGGTCACGTCGGTGCTGGAGCCGATCCACTCGCGCACCTGATGCTTTTCGATGATCGGCAGGCTGCGCATGAGCACGTCCCGCTCGCCCCCGTCGACCGTCTGAATCCGGAACTCGGCGGTGAACGGCGTCGTCGTCGCAATCGCCTCGCGCCACAAGGTGAGAACTCCTTCGCGAGCGGCGGGGAGGACCGCGTCAACCCAGCCGAGATCGAGGAGCGCGTCGGCGTGCTGCCCGGTGAAGGCCCGCCAGCGCGGCATGTCGGTGAGCAGCTCGCCCGCCGCTGAGGTGCGAAACACGTCGAGCGCGAACGCCTCCGCCAGCGAGCGGTAGCGCTGCTCGGCGTGCCGCAGCTCGTCCTCCGCCCGCATCCGCTCGATGAACTGACCGAGCTGCTTGCCGATCGCGGCGACCACTTCGATCTGCGCAGCGTCCGGTGCCCGCGCTTCGGTCGAGTACAGCTCGATGACCCCGAGCACCTCACCGCTGCCGAGCAAGGGGAAGACCAAGCTGCTCTTCAGGCCGGACGCGAGCGCGGCGCTGCGCCGCGGGAACGCGATGTCTTCCTTCAGCAGCTCGATGTGCAGTGGGCGGCCGATCGACCAGACCTGTCCCGGCAGTCCGACGCCGCGCCGGAGCCGCAGCGTCTTGGTCAGCTCAGTGAAGTCGTCCCGCGCCGGTCCGCTCACCTGCCAGAGGTCCACGTTGACCAACTCGTCACCGCGGACCTCCCAGAGCCCGGCAACGTCCCAGTCGAGGTGGTCGCACAGCGTCGGGAGCAGCAAGGGGAGGGCGTCATCGACCGTGCCGGCGTTGGCCAGCTGCTCCGCGACGTCCATGCTCGCCTGCAGATAGCGAGCGATCGCGGCCTTCTGCTCCAGCTCACGCACTGAGGTGAGGTCGCGCAGCGAGCCGACGAGCAACAGTTGCCCTTCGGTGCTGGTGGTGGCCGCCAACGTGAGCTGTACGTCGGTCTCGGTACCGTCTGCCCGCAATGCCGGGACGCGGACCGGATGTCCACCGACGAGCACTCCCGATCGGGTTTGCACGTAGCGGGCGAACCCGGCCGCATGGGCTTCGCGGTAGCGCTCCGGGATGAAGTCGGACAGCCGCAAGCCGGCCAGATCCGCCGCTACGCCCAGCAGCTGCGCCGCGGCTCGATTGGCATACCGGATAGTCATGTGCTCGTCGACGACGATGACCGCGTCCGCCATCCCGTCGAGTACGCGGGTGGGCAGGACCTCGTGGTCCGCGCGCCGTTCCCGCTCAATCATGGCCAAAGATACCGCCGGGTTCGCGGCGTCCGGCCGGGAACGCAGGATCTGGTAGGCGCCCGATCGGGTGATTCTGGCGCGGCCATGGAAGCCGCAGGACACGCTCAGGATTCATCCTTTCGGCGTAATCCCTCAAGGAATCCGGGCTTCGGTCGATAGCCCCCAAGAGCGGCGATTTCGGCGTGCACCTTCACCGCGCGCCGGCGCCGGTAGTGGAGGCAATCTCGTGACTGCAGCCGTAGGCATGGAACCGGCGGGCGACTCGGTGGGTGGCAAGCGGCTGCTCGGCGAGATCCTGCTCGAGCGCGAGCGGCTGACGCCGGCCCAGCTCAGCGACGCGCTCTTCCAGCAACGGATCTCCGGAAAGCGTCTTGGCGCCGTACTGGTCGAGCTCGGGGTTGTCGACGAGCGGGCGCTTGCGGATGCCCTGGCCGAACACTTCGCGCTCGACGTCGTCGACCTGCGCAAGCAGGTGCCCGAAGCCAGTGCTCTCGCGAAACTGACCGAGACGGCCGCGCGGGGACTGTCCGCGCTGCCCCTGCGCATTGACGGTTCCGAGCTCGAGATCGCTGTGGGTGACCCCAGCCCACAGCTCCTCAACGACCTCACCAAAGCCGCGGGCATGCGGGTCCGGCTCGCCGTCGCGGCGCCGTCCGACATCGCCCGCGCGATCGACCGGAACTACCGGGCCCTCGCCGAGGTGAGCCGGCACGTCACCGCGTTCTCGCAAGTCGACGACCGCCGGCGCGTCGAACGCCGCGCGACGGCGATCGGCAACCAGGACGCTCCGGTCGTCCAGGTAGTCAACCTCGTCGTGACGCAGGCACTGCGCGACCGGGCATCCGACGTACACATCGAGTCCAGTGACACGAACGTCCGCATCCGTTTCCGCATCGACGGGGTGCTGCACGACGTGCTCAGCCTTCCGGTCGAGATGGGTCCCGCTCTCGCCAGCCGGATCAAGGTGCTGGCGGGCATGAACATCGTCGAGCGACGCCGTCCGCAGGACGGCCAGCTGACGATGGACGTAGACGGCCGCGGCATCGACATCCGAGTGGCCACCAGCGGCACCGTCACCGGGGAGAAGGTCGTCCTGCGGCTGCTCGACAAATCGAAGCCGCTGTTCCGGATCGACCAGCTGGGCATGACGCCGCCGACGCAGGCGCGTTTCACCAAGCTGGTCAACGCGCCGTTCGGCATGGTTGTCTGCGCCGGCCCGACCGGCTGTGGAAAGACGACGAGCCTCTACGCGACACTCTCGGAACTCGACAACACCGAGCGCAACATCATGACCATCGAGGACCCGGTCGAGTACCGCTTTCCGACGATCAGCCAGATCCAGATCAACGAGCAGGCCGGTGTCAGCTTCGCGGCCGGCCTCAAGGCGATCCTGCGGCAGGACCCCGACATCGTGCTCGTCGGCGAGGTCCGTGACCCCGAGACGGCGCGGATCGCCGTACAGAGCGCACTGACCGGGCACTTCGTGCTCTCGTCGCTGCACGCGACAGATGCGACGGCGGCGCTGCAGCGCTTCCTCGACATGGACATCGAGCCGTTCCTCATCGCGTCAGCGGTGAGCGGCGTCTTGAGCCAACGGCTCGTGCGGCGCATCTGCGACCACTGCCGCCGGCCCTACCAGCCGACGCCGGACGAGCTGGCATTCTTCATGGAATCCGGCGGCTCCGCGGTCAACGGCTTCTTCCGGGGTGACGGCTGTACCTTCTGCGCCGACACCGGCTACTCCGAGCGAATCGGTGTCTACGAGCTCATCGTGGTGACGCCGACACTGCGCCAGCTGATCGTCGACCGTGCATCGCACGAGGCCATCAGAAACCTGGCGATCGAGCAGGGCACCCAGACGCTTCGCGTCGAAGCCACTCGGCTTGTCGCCGCGGGCGTCACGACCATCGCTGAGATAGTTCGCAGCATCTACACACTGTGATGAGCGTGATCTGAATGGCCAGGTTCGACTACGCCGCGGAGTCGCTCGCGGGTGATGTGGTCCGTGGGACGCTGCGGGCCGACACGCCCGCGGACGCGCGTACGATGCTGCTCGAGCGCGACCTCATCGTGGCCGACGTCAGCCAGCGTCCGTCGCGCGTCCGGCTGCGGCGCAGCCGCGTCAGCAAGACCGAGCTGATGCACCTCTCGCGCCAACTCTCGGCCTTCCTCAAGGCGGGCATTCCGATCCTCGAGGCACTCGAGTTGCTCGGCGAGGACTCCGCGAATCTGCGGCTGCGCCAGGTGCTCGCCGCCGTCGCCGACTCCGTCCGATCCGGGGAGACGCTGTCCGAGGCGATCGACGCTCACCCGTCGGTGTTCCCGATCTCCTACCGGACGATGCTGCGCTCCGCCGAGCTCACCGGGCAGCTCGACACCGTCCTCGACCAGCTGTCGGGCTATCTCGAGCGCGACGTCGAGGCCCAGCAGAAGATCCGCGGCGCGCTGGCGTATCCGGCGATCGTCGCGGGCCTCTCGGTCGTCACCATCATGATCATCACGATCTTCGTGCTGCCGCGGTTCAAGCTGTTCTTCGACTCGCTGCACCGCAAGCTGCCACTGCCGACCCGCATGCTCATCACACTCACCAGCACGCTGTCCAAGACCTGGCCGTACCTGCTCCTGCTCATGGTGCTGGCCGCGATCGGCTATGTGACCGCCGTGCGGACGGACGCCGGCCGGCTGCGCAAGGACGCCATCCTGCTGCAGGTGCCGGTGATCGGCGACATCGTCCGGTACTCCGTCGTCGAACGCTTCTGCCGGATCCTCGCGACCATGGTGACGGCCGGTGTACCGATGCCGGAGGCCATGACCGTAGCGAGTGTCGGCGTCGGCAACGCGGTCTACGAAGCCGCGCTGCTGAAGGCGCGCGAGCGCATGCTCGAAGGTCAGGGCATCGCCCGGCCACTGGCTGCCAGCGGCGTCTTCCCGACCGCGGCCACGCAGATGCTCCGCGTCGGCGAGAGCACGGGCTCGCTCGACGTACAGCTCACCACCGCCGCCCGCTTCTACGAGCGCGAACTCGACTACAAGATCAAGCGTTTCACCACGCTCATCGAGCCGACGGTCATCGTCATCGTCGGACTCGTCGTCGGCTTCGTCGCCGTCGCACTGATCTCGGCGATGTACGGCGTGTTCCAGGGCGGCCAGTTCTGATGGATCGGTTCGCCGACACCGACTCTGGTGCGACCCTCGTCGAGGTGCTCGTCGCCGTTTCGATCGTCGGGATCAGCTTCGTGGCGATCGTCGGCGGGATGTACACGACGATGATCGCGTCCGATGCCAACCGCAAGCAGGCCAACGCGGCGACGTACCTGACGTCGTACGC
>JBDSAK010000438.1:0-3089 GCA_039922195.1 Mycobacteriales bacterium | reverse complement strand
GCTGTGGTTCCGCAACACCTGGGCATGGGGCGACGAGGGCCAGAGCGTGCCGTCGATAAGCGCCGTGGGCGACCGGCTGGTCGCGACGCATGCGCACCTGGGCGCGCTGTCGCTTGCTGGCGACGGGTCGCCGACCCCGCTTTTCTGTGACAACGAGACCAACACCCAGCGGCTGCACGGCGTGGCCGGGAGGTCGGCGTTCCCCAAAGACGGCATCAACGACCACGTGGTCGCAGGCGCCCCAACGGTCAACCCCGACAAGGTCGGCACCAAGGCCGCGCTGCACTACGTGGTCGAGGTCCCTGCCGGTGAGAGCCGCGAGATCCGGGTGCGGCTGACGGCCGGCGACGCACCGGCTCAGGACCTCGACGCCGGTTTCACTGCAGTGGTCGAGGCCCGCAAGTCGGAGGCGGACGCGTTTTATGCCACATTGACCCCAGCGGAGCGGTCGGCCGACGAGGCGTCGGTGCTTCGACAGGCCATCGCCGGACTCATGTGGGGCAAGCAGTTCTTCCACTACGACGTCGAGCGCTGGCTCGAGGGCGACCCGGCGGGGCCGCAGCCGCCGGAGGGCCGCAAGCGCGGCCGCAACGCCGAGTGGGCGCACCTCAACAACGCCGACGTCATCTCGATGCCGGACCCGTGGGAATACCCCTGGTACGCCGCGTGGGATCTGGCGTTCCACTGCGTACCGATCGCGCACGTCGACCCAGCCTTCGCCAAAGGCCAGCTGATCCTGATGCTGCGCGAGTGGTACATGCATCCCAATGGCCAGATCCCCGCGTACGAATGGGCGTTCGGTGACGTGAACCCACCGGTGCACGCCTGGGCTGCGTTGCGGGTGTTCGAGATCGACGGCGCCGCGTCGGGGACGTACGACCACGAGTTCCTGTGCAGGGTCTTCACCAAACTGCTGCTCAACTTCACCTGGTGGGTCAACCGCAAGGACGCGGCCGGCAACAACGTGTTCTCGGGTGGCTTCCTCGGCCTCGACAACATAGGCCCGATTGACCGCTCGGCGATGCTGCCGGTGGCCGCGCGGCTGGAGCAGAGCGACGGCACCGCGTGGATGGCGATGTACAGCCTTAACCTGCTGGAGATGGCGCTCGTCCTCGCTGAGCACGACCCGAGCTTTGAGGACCTGGCGACCAAGTTCTTCGAGCACTTCGCTTACATCGCCGACGCGATGCGCGCGCAGGGGCTGTGGGACGAGGAGGACGGCTTCTTCTACGACGTCCTCAGATTCGCCGACGGCACGCGTAAGCCGATGCGGGTCCGGTCAATGGTGGGGCTGCTGCCACTGTGCGCCACGACAACTCTGGGTCGGGCGACGCTTGAACGGCTGCCAGAATTCGCCCGCCGGTTCGCCTGGTTCCTCGAGAACAAGCCGCGCTACCGCGGCGTGGTCGGCGCGACGCACGTACGCGACGGGGCCGAGGGCCGGCTGCTGTCGATCATCGACGCCGAGCGCCTCGTACGCATCCTGTCGACGATGCTCTCGGAGGACGAGTTCCTGTCACCGCACGGGTTGCGCGCACTGTCGCGGCGGCACAAGGACCAGCCGTTTTCGATCTCGCTGGGTGGCGAGTCGTTCTCCGTCGATTACGAGCCGGGGGAGTCGACGTCCGGGCTATTCGGCGGCAACTCCAACTGGCGCGGGCCAGTGTGGTTTCCGGTCAACTTCCTGGTAGTTGAAGCCCTCCAGCGGTTCGCCCGCTTCTACGGCGACGACCTGCTGGTCGAGCATCCGGCTGGCTCGGGGGTCACTATGACCCTGGGCCAGGTGGCCGATGACCTCTCGCGCCGGTTGGTCGGCATCTTCCTCGACGACGCGTCCGGGCGGCGGCCCGTATTCGGTGACGTGGAACTCTTCCAGACCAATCCCGACTGGCACGGGCACGTGCCGTTTTACGAGTACTTCCATGGCGACACCGGTCGCGGGGTCGGTGCGTCGCACCAGACCGGGTGGACCGGTCTCGTCGCCGACCTCATCCTGCGCATGTAACGCAGGACCCTGCGTGGAGGACTGCCCTCTCACATAGGCAACCACAGACTTTTCGAGGAGCGCTCCGTGCACGCAGTCATCTCAACCGGCGTTGACCTTTGAACCCCGATCTGGTTCCCGGCGCGTTCCTGCCCGACCTCGAGCTACCCGATCACGGCGGCATCACGCGGACCTTGTCCGAGCTGGCCCAAGGCGACCCGCTGATCGTCAACTTCTTCCGCGGCTGGTGGTGCCCGAAGGAGCAGACGGCGTTCCGGGCCTTCGCCCGACTGCAGGACGAGGCCGAGGTCGCCTACACCAGAATGGTGTCGATCAGCATCGATGAGCCGGTAACGCTGTCGGCGTTCCGGGCGGGGCTGGGTGCGCGCTGGACATTCCTGTCCGACACCGAGCGCCGCTACCAGTCGCAGCTGGGGTTGCTGGAGACGACAGACACGCTCCACCGGCCGTACGTCCCCACGACGTTCACGCTCTGTGGCGACCTGCGGATCCACAGCATCTACAACGGATATTGGTACTGGGGCCGGCCCTCGAACGACGAGCTGCACCGAGACCTTCGCGAAATCACCCGCGAGATGCGCAGCGATTGGGAGGTTGGATGAGCCGCGAAAGCTGGTGCTGGTTCGCGGTACTGCGGTCGGGGGACGCGGCGCCGGCCGTACCGGCGCTGGCCACAGCGACCGCGACCCACGCGGATGGCTCCGCGTTTGGGGTGCTGGCCGCCTGGCCGTCCGGACGCAAGCCGGTCCCCCACGCCGTGCGGATGGACGCCCGAGTCGTCGACCCCGCTGGTGAGGCGGCCTGGGTGTCGCTTGTCCAGATCGCTGCCGATCGCGCGCCGCTGTTCGACGACCCCGCTGTGTCCGGGGCGATGCGAGCCGTGCTGGCCGGCCAGCGGCTCGACGCGGTCACCACGTTTGTGCGCGACTCGTCGCACTTCGCTGGCTCGATGTGCGTGAGCCGCAGCGACCCGGCGAGGCTCAGGGAAGACCCGTTCGCCCAGATCAGAGCGGCGGTGCTGCTCCGGGTCGAGTCCGGCCTGCTCGGTCAGGTTGCCCCACCACCGGGTCCGGTGACCCAGAGG
>JBDSAK010000437.1:0-2803 GCA_039922195.1 Mycobacteriales bacterium | reverse complement strand
GCTCTCGTGACACTGGGACTGCGGTTCGCGGCTCGTTCGCACACCGGCCTGCTCCGTGACGGCAACGAGGACTCCGTCTACGCCGGACCGCGGCTGCTCGCGGTCGCGGACGGGATGGGCGGCCACGCCGCCGGTGAGGTCGCGAGTGCGGTCGCGATCTCGACGCTCGCCCTGCTCGACCGCGAGGTCGGGGGGGACGATCCGGCGGAGCTGCTGCGCGAAGCGGTCTTCGGCGCCAACACGCAGCTGCGGGCGATGGTGGCCGCTGACTCCGAACTCGAGGGCATGGGCACCACGGTCACCGCACTACTCATCGACCGGACGCGGCTGGCGCTCGTGCACATCGGCGATTCGCGCGCCTACCGGCTCCGGGCGAACGAGCTCGTCCAGGTGACGCGTGACCACACGCTGGTGCAGCGTCTCGTCGACGAGGGTCGCATCACCGCCGAGGAAGCCGGCGTCCACCCGCAGCGCGCGCTGGTCACCCGCGCCCTCGACGGACGCGAAGGACTCGAGCTCGACCTCGAGATGCACGACCTGGTGCCCGGCGACCGCTACCTGCTCTGCAGCGACGGCCTGTCGGGGGTCGTGTCCGACGCCACCATCCGCGACGCGCTCCTGCTTCCGGATCCGCCTCAGGCAGTCGACCGGCTCGTCGAACTGGCGCTCCGGGGCGGAGCGCCGGACAACGTGACCTGCGTCGTGGCGGACGTCGTCGACACCGACTCGACCCAGGCCGTACCGATGGGCGACGCGACGGTACGTGTGGTTGCCGGATCCGCGGCCGACGGTCCTCAAGCAGTCTCCCCGCGCGACGGCCTGGCCAACGGCTCCACCGCGGTGGCCGGAGAGCACGCCGCGGGTCGCGCGGCGAAGCTGCGCCGAGGACCCGCCGTCATCGAGCGGGCGCAGCACGTCCGGCGGCGCCAGCGGGCGTTCATCGCGATGACGCTCGTGCTCGGCTTCGTCGCGGCGGCCGTTCTCGGCTGGCAGTACCTGCAATCGCAGTACTACGTCGGCGCGAAGGACGGCCAGGTGGCCATCTTCCGGGGCGTCGAGGGCAGCCTCGCCGGGATTGACCTCTCGCAGGCGACGGACGAAGCGCGGATCCCGCTCGATCAACTGGGCGAGTTCGAGCAGCGACGCGTACAGGCCGGCATCAGCGCCGCTAGCCTGGCCGACGCCCGTGACATCGTCGCGCGGCTGACCAGCGAGGCCGGAGCCACCCTGCCGGAGGTGTCTCCCGAAGGCAGCCCGTCGCCCGCGGTGTCACCCGAAGGCACCCCGTCGCCCGCGGCGTCGCCGGCCGACTCGAGCGCAGCGCCCCTCCCGCCCACCGATACCCCGGCAAGCAGCAGCCCGAGCGCTCCGTGACCGCGGTCCCCACCGAATACAAGTCGTCCGCGCCGAGCCGGCGGTCGCTCGAACTGCGCCTGATCGTCTTCTCGGTGGTGATCGCCGCGGTGGCATACGCCATCGTGTCGCTGTCGCAGGACGAGCGGGTGTCGGCGTCCGCGCTCACGTACGGCGCCAGCCTCGGCGCTCTGTTCCTTGCCGCCCATGTGGCAGTGCGCAAGCTCGCCCCCGGGGCCGACCCGCTCATCCTGCCGATCGCTTCGGTGCTCAACGGCCTCGGGGTGGTCGTGATCCGCAGGCTCGACTACGCCTACCAAGCGCGCGATTCCCGGGCCGACCAGAACGCCCCGCAACAGCTGATCTGGACGGCGATCGGCATCGCCGCGTTCGTCGTGGTGCTCTACGTCATCCGCGATCACCGGACCATCGATCGTTATCGCTACACACTGATGGCGGTCGGAATCGGATTGCTCGTCATGCCCGCGCTGCCGTACGTCGGACGCTCCATCAACGGCGCGCGGTTGTGGGTGCGGCTCGGCGCGGTGAGCTTCCAGCCGTCGGAGATCGCCAAGTTGGCGCTCATCGCCTTCTTCGCGAGTTACTTCGTGGCCAAGCGCGAAGTGCTCTCGCTCGCAACCCGCCGAATTCTCGGCCTGCACCTGCCCCGGGCCCGCGACCTCGGCCCCGTCATGCTCGCCTGGCTCGCGAGCGTCGCCGTCCTCATCCGGCTCAAGGATCTCGGCACGTCGCTGCTGTTCTTCGGCGTCTTCCTGGTGATGCTCTACATCGCGACCCAGCGCACCTCGTGGATCGCGATCGGCATGGTGCTGTTCAGTGGCGGCGCCTACGTCGCCTACCAGCTGTTCGCGCACGTTCAGGCGCGCTTCGACACGTGGCTCGACCCGTTCGCCTCCCCGCTGGGACAGGGCAATCAGCTCACGCAATCCCTATTCGGACTGGCTACCGGTGGCCTGACCGGCACCGGGTTGGGCCGCGGGCGGCCTGACCTCGTCACCTACGCCCGGACCGACTTCATCTTCCCCGCGATCGGCGAGGAGCTGGGGCTCATCGGTGTCGTCGTTGTACTCATCTGCTACCTGCTCATCGTCAGCCGCGGGCTCCGCGCCGCGCTCGGCGTACGCGACGAGTTCGGCAAGCTGCTCGCGGCCGGCCTCGCGTTTTCCCTTGCGCTGCAGGTGTTTGTGGTCATCGGCGGAGTGACGCGACTGATTCCGCTCACCGGACTGACGCTGCCGTTCCTGTCGTACGGCGGCTCGTCGCTCGTCGCCAACTACGCCCTCATAGCGCTGCTGATGCGTATTTCTGCGGCTGGGCGCACGCCGACCCCCGCGCCGGTCACGGCCGCACCGAGCGACGAGTTGACCGGTGAGATGACGCAGATCGTCAGCCGCGGGAAGCTGCGATGAACGCGCCGCTGCGCAAGGTC
>JBDSAK010000436.1:0-4803 GCA_039922195.1 Mycobacteriales bacterium | reverse complement strand
GCCCCTGGCCGCAGATCGACGAGCTCGCCGCGCGCTGCGCCGAAGAGGGGTTCGAACGGCGCGAACGCCTCACGATCTACCCGCGGGACGTCGCCGAGCCCGATCCGTGGATCGACCCGCGGGTCGCGCCCTTCGTCGCGGCTCTCGCGGGACCTGACGGGCGGGCCAACGCGAATGTGCTGCCGCAGGGCCAGCCGTGGCAGGAACCGGACGCGGCGCAGACGTCCGGCCGGGCCGATCTGCACATCGCGATCGATGTCGACGGGCGGCGTACCGAGCAGCGCGGTGACGCGGGCAGTGTGTACGGCGATTGGTCGGCGATCGGTGAGCAGGTCTCGGCGGCGGCGCGCACGCGGGGGAGCGCGGCAGCCATTCCGGTGCCGCGGCAGGCGCTGCGGCCCGAGTTCGTCCAGGCACTCAAGACGGCCGCCGGCAATCCGCGCGCGCTGACCGACGGTCAGGCGCTGACGTTGTTCGACGCCCTGCCGGGTGCGGAGATCGGCGCGCTCGCCCACGTCGCGGACGACGTACGCCGCGACGCCGTCGGCGACACAGTGACGTACGTCGTCAACCGCAACATCAACTTCACCAACGTCTGTTACACGGGCTGCCGCTTCTGCGCCTTCGCGCAACGGCGCACCGATGCCGACGCCTACACGCTCTCGCTCGAAGAAGTCGGCGAGCGGGCCGCGCAGGCGTGGGACGTCGGCGCCACCGAGGTGTGCATGCAAGGCGGCATCCATCCCGACCTGGCCGGCACCGCCTACTTCGATCTCGCTGCCGAGGTGAAACGGCGCGCGCCCGGCCTGCACGTGCACGCCTTCAGCCCGATGGAGGTGATGAACGGCGTCGCACGCACCGGAATGTCGGTGGCCGATTGGCTCGAGGCGGCCAAGGCGGCCGGCGTCGACAGCCTGCCGGGCACGGCAGCGGAGATCCTCGACGACGACGTGCGATGGATCCTCACCAAGGGCAAACTGCCTGCGGCGCAGTGGATGGCGGTGGTCACGGCCGCGCACCGGCTCGGTATCCCGACGACGAGCACGATGATGTACGGCCACGTCGACACGCCGGTGCATTGGGTGGCACACCTGCGCACGATCGCGGCGATCCAGGAGGAGACCGGCGGCTTCACGGAGTTCGTGCCACTGCCGTTCGTGCACCACAGTTCGCCGATCTACCTCGCCGGGGTCGCTCGCCCGGGCCCGACCGAGCAGGAAAACCGCGCGGTCCACGCGATGGCGCGACTCCTGCTGCACGGCCGCATCGACAACATCCAGGCGAGCTGGGTGAAGCTCGGACCGGTCGGCGTCCAGCAGGTGTTGCAGGGCGGGGTCAACGACCTCGGCGGCACGCTGATGGAGGAGACGATCAGCCGGATGGCCGGTTCGCAGTTCGGCTCGCGCAAGTCCGTGGACGAGCTGGAGGCGATCCCTGCGGCCATCGGTCGCCCGGTCAGGCAGCGCACGACGACGTACGGCGAAGTGGCGGCGCAGCGGCAGGCCGCGGCGCGTCGGCCGGTCGCCGTTCTGCCACTCGCGTAGTCTCACGCGCACAGACGCGTGCCATGCCGCTTCGGCGGCTGAGAGCCGGGCGGACCGATGAGCAAGCACCGTGCAGCAGACACCTCGTTGACGCTCACCCCGCTGTCCCAGCGTCTCGCCGAGCTCTCCGCCGATGCGGCGAAGACGAGTGTCGACGACCCGCGATTCGCCGACGTACACCGGCACATCGCGCAGGTTGCGAACGCCGCGCGCGAGGTGATCGATGCGCTGGCAGAGCAGCACCATCTCGCGCAGGCACGTCACGACGCGCTGGTGGCACAGATCGACCGACTGGGCGGACGCACCGTCGACGTCCTCGACGCCGGCGTACGACGCCTGGAGACCAGCAGCGACGCCCTGGCGGCCTACCTCGACGACCGGGATGCCGCCATCGAGGGTGAGCGTGACCGGGTCTTGCGCGACGTACTCGAGGATTTCGCCGCGAGTCTGCACGCCCGCGAACGACGTACCGTCGCCCGCCGGTTGATCGATGCGATCGACCGCCGCCGGGACGCGCGGGACGCCGCCCGCTGGCGCCGCGAGCACGGTGCAGAGCAGCGCCCCCTCCGGCCCCGGCAGATGCAGCCGCCTGCCGCTGGACACGGGCCACGCGTCATCGACCTCGACGCGGCGAGCCGGCAGCGCAAGCAGACCCAGCGCCGCTGAGGCGCCGGTGGGTGGCTGGCATGCCGAGGTGAGCACCCATTGCGACACCGCGCTCACGGACCGCAGCGGCGAGGTAAGGCGGCCATAGCACAAGGGCCCGACAAGGTTCCCCTTGACGCGCCGGACTTACGGGTCTGTAATCACACCCATGTTATTCGCGCCCCCGCTCCGGCTTCCCCCGGGTGATTCCTGCGCGCCCAGCCCGACTGCCCTCACCGGCGGTCATCGACGTCCTGCACAGTGCCTTTCGCTGCCCCAGGTCGAGGAGACGTCGTGAGCCTTTCCATGACCGACTTCAGCATCAGTGACCTCACTGAGACGGAGCCGGATCTGCCCGAAGAGCTGTCCTGGCAGGAGAGCGCGCTGTGCGCGCAGACCGACCCGGAGGCCTTCTTCCCGGAGAAGGGCGGCTCGACCCGCGAGGCCAAGCGCATCTGCGTCGGCTGTGATGTGCGCGCTGAGTGCCTCGAGTACGCGTTGGCCAACGACGAGCGCTTCGGCATCTGGGGCGGCCTGTCCGAACGCGAGCGTCGCAGGATCAAGCGCCGCGTCAGCTGACCCGGCCCGCCGGCCGATGTGACCGGCGTTCCGTTCCGCGGTCGCGGCGGCGTAGGGTGGGCCGTCGGCGCGGGGGAACGGCTGCGCGGCAGGAGTCGTTGCCGGTAGCCATGGATCCCTCGGACAGCCTCTCCCGGCGGCGTACGTCGCGCCTCCAGCGGTCAGACTCGGACGGTTGATGTCTTCGCACGCCCCCCGGCAGATGCTCCCGCAGCACCGGGTCACCGCGATCCTTGTCACGCATGACGGCGCCGCCTGGCTGCCCGCGGTACTCGACGGGATTTCCGGCCAGATCCGGCCGCCGGACCTCGTCATCGGCGTCGACACCGGCAGTGTCGACACGACGAAGCGACTGCTCGCCGGTGTGATCGAGGCGCGCGACATCGTGACCATCGCGCGTACCGCGGGATTCGGTGCGGCCGTCGCGGCCGGCGTGGCGGTGATCGGCAACCTCGGCCCGTTGCCACAGCCAGAGCCCTACCGGCCGTTCGTCAGCGTCGAGGAGATGTTGGCGGGTGACCCGAAGGACGCCGATCCCCCCCACATCACCTACTACGACCAGGACTTCGCCGAGATCGACGAGCAGTACCAAGACCCCCACGACGAGATCGAAGCCGAGCTACCCGAGCCGACGGACGGCGCGGACTGGTTGTGGCTGCTGCACGACGACGCCGTCCCGGAGGCGGACGCGCTGCTGCGACTCATCGAGGTGGCTGAGACCAGCCCGACGGCAAAGGTGCTCGGACCGAAGGTGTGCGACTGGGACGACGTCCGGCTGCTGCTCGAGGTCGGCGTCACCATCGACCACTCCGGACGCCGCGAGACCGGGCTCGAGCGGTCCGAGTTCGACCAGGGGCAGCACGACTCCGTCCGCGACGTCTTCGCGGTGGGTTCGGCGGGCATGCTGGTCCGCCGCGACGTGTGGGACGAACTCGGCGGGTTCGATTCCGCGCTGCCGATTTTCCGCGACGACATCGACTTCTGCTGGCGCGCCAACCTGGCCGGCCACCGCGTCGTCGTCGCTCCGGCGTCGCGGCTGCGGCACGCCCGGGCGAGCTTCACCGGTCGCCGCCGCATTCGCTGTGCGATCGGCCGGCCGAGCATGCTCGACCGGCGACACTCGCTCTTCGTCGTCCTCGCCAACGTCAGCACGCCCTCGTTGCTGTGGAATGTCCCGCGGCTGGTCATCGGTGCATTGCTGCGCACGGCCGCCTTCTTGCTGACCAGACAGGCGCATGCGGCCGGTGATGAGATCCGCGCCCTGGGCTGGAACCTCGCGCAGGTCCCGGCGCTGATCACGGCGCGCTCCCGGCGGCAGCCGATGCGCCGGGTCGATTCGCGGGCGTTGCATCCGCTGTTCGCCGGCCGGACGGCGAGATTGCGCGGCTACGTCGAAGCTGCCGGCGACTGGCTCAGCGGAGGAGCAGCCGATCCGTCGTCCGTTCCCTCGGTGCTCGAGGCGGACGCCGGCGACGAGCCGCCCGAGATCGCGGTGTCGACGCGCGGCTCGCGCGTCCGCACCGTGCTGCGCCGGCCGGTGGTCGCACTGTCGGTGCTCATCTCGGTTGTCTCGCTGATCGCCGCGCGCGATCTCCTCGGCCCTGGCCGACTTCTCGGCGGACATCTGCTTCCGGCGCCGACGTCGGCGCGCGAACTGTGGGACACCTACACCGCGTCGTGGCACGACGTGGGGGGCGGCTCGTCGGTTGATGCGCCCGCCTGGATGTCCGAGCTCGCCGGCCTGTCGTCGCTGCTGTTCGGCAAGGCATGGCTGGCCGTCGACGTACTCCTGCTGTTCGCCGTACCGCTGTCCGCCCTGTCGGCGTACTTCGCGGCGCGACGGGTGACCGCGTCGCGCGCGCTGCGGCTGTGGGGAGCGGCGGCGTACGCCGTGCTGCCGGCGGCTACGGCGGCCATCGCGACCGGACGACTCGACGTCGCGGTGCTGGCGATCCTGCTGCCGTGCGTTGCTTCTGCGTGCTACCGGGCGGTATCGCGCGACCCGTCCGGCAGTGGCTGGCGGCACGCTTTCGTC